>JAGNOM010000367.1 GCA_017990155.1 Propionivibrio sp.
ATTTGCCGTTTGCCGGGTAAATCGACGCGTTCGCCAAGGCGCGCATCAAGGCGCTTCCCGCGCCAGCGCCTGCAGCTGCCCGAGTAGCGTGCCGTGCAGCGCGTGCAGCTCGTCGAGTTGCGCAAGGGCTTCCGCTGCGTGGCCTGCGGCGTAGCGTTGGCACAGTTCGGTGGCGAGTTCATGGACCTGGCGGTGGGTCGGCAGGATCGCGAGAAACGCGGCTTGTCCGGCGTGGCGCGCCAGTCCGTCGCTTTCGAGCCACTGTTCGAAGCGGCAATGGTGGTGGATCAGCGGCAGGCTTTCGCGTTCGCCTCGGAGGAAGTCTTCGACGGCGGCGATCCAGGCGCGGTGTTCGGCGCCGGCAAAGAGGATCGGCTGATCGTCGCGTCCGACCGTTGGCAGGTGCGTCCAGACCGGCTCGGGCCGCCAGGCGCGGGCCCACGCCGGGAAGTCGGCGGCCGGCATCGGGTGGGCAATTCCGTAACCCTGAGCCAGTTCGCACCCAAGCTGCAGCAGCATGGTGCCGTGCTCGACCGTGGCCACGCCCTCGGCGATCACTTGCCGGCGCAAGGCCGCGGCCAGCCCGAGGACGCCGCCGAGGATGGCCAGATCGTCCGGGTCGTCGAGCATGTCGCGGACGAAGCTCTGGTCGATTTTGAGCTGCGCCACCGACAGGCGTTTCAGGTAAGTCAGCGACGAGTAGCCGGTGCCGAAGTCGTCGAGCGCGAAACCGATGCCGACTTGCGTGCAGGCTTCGATGACCTGCGAAACGTGCGCCAGGTCTTCCAGGGCGCTGGTTTCCAGCGCTTCCATTTCCAGGTCGCCCGGACGGAACGCCGGGTGCGCGGCGATCAGCACGTTCAGGCGCTCGATGAAATCCGTCTGCTGCAGTTGGCGCGCGCCGACATTGACGCTGATCGGGGTCTCCAGTCCGGCGTCGCGCCAGGTTTCGAGCTGTGTCAGGGCGGTATCGATGACCCATTCGCCGACTTCGACCGCCAGCGGATGATCTTCGATGACCGGCAGGAACACGCCGGGCGACAACAGCCCGCGTTCCGGATGCTGCCAGCGGATCAGTGCTTCGGCGCCGATGATGTCGCCCGTGCGCATATTGACCTTCGGCTGGTAGTAGAGGACGAACTCCTTCGCCGTCAGCGCGCGCCGGATGTTTTCCAGGCTTTCGTGATGGCCGCGCAGGCTGCGATCCTGCTCGGCGTCGAAGACGTGGAAGCGGTTCTTGCCCGAGAGCTTGGCCTGATACATCGCCTGGTCGGCTTGCCGTAACAACTGGTCGGCGTCGGCGTCCTCGGCTTGCGGGTAGAAGGTCAGCCCGAGGCTGGCCGAGACCTGGAGCACGCGTTCGGCGACGTGCACCGGGTGCGCAGCGGCGTCGAGCAGGCGATTGAGCATCGGCACGCAGGCGGCGACATCGTCGAGGTCCTGCAGCACGGCGACGAATTCGTCGCCGCCAAGCCGCGCGAGCGTGTCGCCTTCGCGCAGCGTCTGCTTCATGCGCGCGGCGATGGCGACCAGCAGCTGGTCGCCGGTCTCGTGGCCGTGCTTGTCATTGACCGCCTTGAAACCGTCGAGGTCGAGATAGGCCACGGCCAGCATGTTGTTGCGGCGCTGCGTCTGCGTCATCGCCTGCCGCATACGGTCGGCGAGCAGCACGCGATTGGGCAGCGTCGTCAGGGCGTCGTAATGGGCGATGTGTTCGAGCTGGCTCTGGTGCTCCTTGAGCGTCGTGATGTCGGAAAAGAGCGCGACGTACTGCCCGATGATGCCGCTGGCGTCGCTCACGGCGCTGATGGTCTGCATCACCGCATAGACCTCGCCGCTCTTGCGCCGATTCCAGATTTCGCCGTACCAGTGGCCCTTCTCGGTCAGGTCGTGCCACAGGCCGGCGTAAAACGGCTTTTCCTGGCGCCCCGAGCTGAGGATGCGCGGCGTGCGGCCGAGGACCTCGTCGCGCGTGTAGCCGGTAATGCGCGTGAAAGCGTCGTTAACCTCGATGATCTCGCCGCTGGCGGTCGTGATCATGATTCCTTCGCGGGCGTGGGTGAACACGCTGGCGGCGAGCTGCAGCTTTTTCTCGGCCTCCTTGAGTTCGGTGATCGCGCGCGCCTGCTGGATGTTCTGGAAGGCGCTGGTCGATAGCTGGTTGGCCATGGTGAACAGGGCCTGGGCGATCTTCTCGAAACGCTCGCGCGACATCGGCGTGATCTGTTCGAAGGCCTTGACGACTTCGTCCTCGTCGGCACCGATTTCGCGAGCGTAGGCGCGCATGCTCTCTTCGCTCTGCGTTTCGTCGCGAACCTGTCCAATCAGCCAGTTGGCGACGTGGCGCCCGCCGACGGTGATGCTGGCACCGGCGTCCCACAGTCCGCCGCTCATGCACGGCTGGACGACCGGACCTTCGGGGTGGTAGCGGCCAATCACGGCGTCGGAATGGATGCAGTTGGCGCATCCCTTCTCGGTCTTGCGGATGAGCCCCTGGCACAGTTCGGACGAGTTGCTCGTCATCGTATAAGGCGTTCCGTCGGGGTAGGTGACGGCCGACGAGACGCCGACTGCGTTCGCAAAATCGTCCTGGATGCGCTGCAGTTCTTCGCGGCGGAAAAGATCCTCGAGCGCGATCGGCAAGCCGTCGAGCGGCTGCGTCAGCGCAACGATGCGCTTTTCTATCAGCTCCTCCGCGTACTTGCGCTCGGAGATATCCGCAATGACGCCGACGACGCCGCGCTCGCTGCCATCAGCGTCGAAAATCCGCTTGCCGGTCAGGTAGCCCCAGAACTCGGTTTGATCGGCGCGCCGATAAAGGCGTTCGTCCTTGATTTCGGGGAGCGCTTGCGTGAGCAGGTGAAGAATTCGGCGCTGCGTCGCGTTTTGTTCGGCCGGATGAACCAGGCTGCCGTAGTCGGCGCCCTCAAGGTTTGCCGCCGGCCTGCCGAACATCTCGGCCATGCGCTGATTGGCCTGGACGATACGGCCCTGCTGGTCGAGCAGGAAAATGGCGACGCTGGAAGCATCGAGAATCTGCCTGAACAGCGTCTCGCGGCTCTGCAACACCGCGTTGGCTTCGGCCAGTTCGCGCGTGCGCTCGGCGACCTTCGATTCGAGCGTCTTGTTGAGCTCGGCCAGCACCTCCGCCGCTTTCACCTGCCGCAGCCGGTTCAGGCCGATCTCGGCGAGGATTC
>JAGNOM010000368.1 GCA_017990155.1 Propionivibrio sp.
CGGCAGATGCACCTTGACCCGCTCCAGCGCGCCGTACAACCCGGCCACGTCATCGACGATTTCACGGATTTCGCCGGCCGCAAAGCCGCGCAGTTGGCGAGCCTGGTCGAAACCGTTGCGGCTTTCCAGCGTCGGCTGGGTGGCGGTGCACAGCACCAGCGTGACGCCGTAATCCTTGACCAGCAGGCGCAGCACGTCGACCACCGGCTGCAGATAGGGCACCGGCAGCAATTGCGCCTCGTCGAGCACGATGACGCTGCCGACCAGGTTGTGCAGCTTGCGGCAGCGCGAGGTGCGGCTGGCGAACAGGCTTTCCAGTAATTGCACGTTGGTGGTGACGATCAGCGGCGCATCCCAGTTCTCGCAGGCCAGACGGGAACGGGCGGTTTCCTGCGTGTCGTCCACCTCGACATTGCTGTGATGCTCGATGACGTTTTCGTCGCCAAAGATGCTGCGGAAGATGCCGGCCGTCTGCTCGATGATGCTGGTGTAGGGAATCGCGTAGATGACCCGGCGTTTGCCGTGAAGCACCGCATGGCGCAGTGCGAAAGCCAGGCTGGACAGCGTCTTGCCACCGCCGGTCGGCACCGTCAGACTGAACACGCCAGGCGGCAACTCGGCCTTGGCGAGGCAGGCGCGCAGCACTTCGGCGCGTTTCATATTGACCTGGCTCCCGGCCTCGCCGCGTTCGGCAACCTCCTGAGCCATCAACGTCAGCCGTTCGGCCAAGCGCTTTTCCAGTTCGCCCACGGGCGTGAAACCGCTACGCGCCTCGGCCTTGCCCTGCGACATGAATCTCTCGGTGTCGAGAAAATCGGCATCGACCAGGCAGGAAAACAGCATGCGTACCCACAGTGCGAAACGACCGGGAATGTTGTCTTTCTGATCGGTGCGGATTGTGTTCAGATCGGGTAAACCGGCGGACGGCTTAAGGATGGCTGCGGGAATCGCCACGGCCAGTGCATCGTGCTTTTCCTTTATCGTATCTTCGCGATTGAACCGTTCGTGCAGGCCGCCGAACCAGTTGTCCAGCCCTGCGTGATGGCCAGCAATCAGATAAGCCAGCACGCGCGCGACGACCGGGCCGGAACGCTTATCCACTTCGGCGAGATACTGCTGCGCCCACAAGGCGCCGGCAGCCGAGTGCGTTTTCTCGGGACCGGCGACGCGGCCTTCTATGTGCGCATCCGGATCGCCGCACTGACGGATGTAGCGCTGGAATCCCTCGCGATACTTGCCGAGGTCGTGCCAGATGCCGGCCAGCGCTGCCCACGGCGCGGCACCGAATTCGGCGGCGAAGTCGGCAGCCAACACCGAAACATCGACCAGATGATCCTCCAGATCGTGCAGAACTACATGCCCGTTCTCGCTTCTGATGTGCGCTATAAACGGTTGAACATCACTCTTGTCAGACATCGGCGTACCTCTTTGCAGCATCCTGAATCGATTTGGCCACCCGCTCCCTCAACCCCTCCGGCCCCACCACCTCGCAATCCGCCCCGTACTTGAGAATATCCATCAGCAATTCCGGGTCGTTGCTGTACGGCACTTTGAGTTCGTAGGAGCCGTCCTCAAGCAGTTGCCCGATCTGTTTCGAGTGCCATTTCTCGCTGGCGACCCAGCGTGCTCTGAGCGGTGAGAACCTGAGCGTGGCCCACTTCACGTCCTTGCCGGAGAAGATGCCGTAGCCGGCGCCGAGTACGTCGTTGAGCGTCTCGTCGGGGAGGTCGCGCGCTCTTGCTTCGAGCTGTTCGACGCGCTGGATGGCGTCGACGGAGAAGCTGCGTAGCTCTTCGCGCAGATGACACCAGGCGTCGAGATACCAGTTGTCGCGATAGTGGATCAGCCGCTGCGGTGATAATTCGCGTTCGGTGACTTCGCCGGTGCCGCGCGCGGCATACTGGACGATCAGGCGCTTTCGGCGCAGGAGCGCGGAGCCGATGGCCTGGAAGTTGTCGAGCGGTACATGGCGCGCGCCGACGGTGAGGATGCGGATGCGCTTGACGACTTCTTCGGCCGGGTTGTCGGCGGCACCGATCAGGCCGGTCAGTCGCGAAAGCAGCGGCTTGATGTGCGGACCAAGCAGGCCGCCCGTGTCGAGGTTGGCGAGCAGGTGTTGCATGGTGAGCAGGGCGTGGATTTCGTCGGCCGAGAACCAGAGGCCGGGAAGCTCGTATTGCCGGTCGATCTCTTTTCTTGCTCGGTCGAAGCGGTAACCGCCCGCGATGCGGTCATGGACGATGGGCGCATTGAGGCGGTTGCGCAGGTAGGCAAGATCGCGCTTGAGCGTGGCGCGCGAGACTTCGAGTGCGTCCATCAAGTCGTCGAAAGAGACCACGCCGCGGTCGTTGAGCAGTTGGTCGATCTTGTAGGAACGTTCCAGTTGGTTCATTTCACACTCGTGTTCTCATGGCCCGAAGATGGCGCGCCGGCCTTGTCGTTGCGCGGTGTTCTGCATGTTATTCGGTTTGACAATGTCGTGGAACGAGCGTCGAGCGGCGCCAGCAGGCTGGCTTTTCGAGTGCCGCAGGATCGATGCGCGGAGCGGTGAAGATGCGGTGTGCTTCATGACGAAGGGCGTCTTCGTATCGGGCGATGCCGATCAATCGGTCGAAAAGTCGTTGGAGCAAGTTCATTCGGTCAACCTCGTCTTGGTTCGATCTATCGAGTGCGCCGCGTTTTCCTATGTGCTATCGAGCGCGACGGGATCATTATTGCGCTGTCGAGGCTCACCAGATGAGCCTCTCGTTTTGGTGAAGAAATAAAGTTGGATGACCGTCCAACCCATTCGCAAGACGGCGCTCGATGAGGCACACTCGCGGCCGTTATGGTCTGTTCTGTGGATATCCGAATGCTGTCGTGTCTTGCGCCTTACGCCCGGTCTCTCTTGCTCGCCGTCGGTGTTCTTCTGGCTTGCCCGCCGGCGTTGGCCTTTCCGAGCTTTGCCGAAGTCCGCGCTGCGCACGTGGAGTCCGACGCCTGGTTGCTGGCGCGGGATGGTCGTCCGTTACAGAGCGTGCGCATCGACATGACGCAGCGGCGTCTGCCGTGGACGCGCATTGAGGACGTTTCGCCGACGCTGCTGCGGGCGCTGCTTGTTTCGGAAGATCGCAAGTTTTACGAGCATTCGGGCGTTGACTGGAACGCGGTTGCCGTCAGCGCGTGGCGCAATCTGTGGAATACGCGCA
>JAGNOM010000369.1 GCA_017990155.1 Propionivibrio sp.
CAGGAGAGCATGCCGGAGAACGACAATCCGCCGCCAGCGCTACTGGAATTGCTCGACGATATTCGAGCGCCGGCCTATCTGATGGGCCGCTACTGGGACATTCTCGGTTGGAATGCCGCCGCCGCCGAACTGTTCACCGGCTGGCTGGATTCTCCGCGAAGCGAAAACGAAACGCTCCCGAACATGCTTCGTTTTGTGTTTTTGCTCCCGCAGGCCCGGGATTTCCTGATCGATTGGGAAGTCCGCGCCCGGCGCATCACCGCCGAATTTCGAGCCGATTGCCGCAACCGGCTCGATGAACCGGCCATGCAACGTCTGGTCGATGAACTCTCAACCGGAAGCGCCGACTTTGTGCGTTTCTGGAAACTGCACGACGTGCTCGAACGGCAAGGCGGCGAGCGTGGCTTTCAGCATCCCGCGCGGGGAGAAATCCACTATCAGCAAGTCACCTTGTTTCCGGGTGAACACGAACACATCAAGTTCGTGATGCTGAAACCTTCGCAGCCGGTTTCAGGAACGACCTGACTCAGGTCAGCGGGATGCTTCGCCTGTTTTTTTTGTGCCGCGCGGGCCGGTGAGGTACAGCGCAAGAAGTTGCGGCACCAAGAGGATGGTAACGATGATGGCGATGGTGATGTGTTGCGTCGTGGTCATTTCGGGATACTCTTCGCTGAGCGCGGTCTGATTGCGTTAAAGCGTGAAATTCTATAGGCGAGCGTGCCGAATCGCCATGATCCGATTGATCGGTTTTCGTATCCGTTTGTGACGGCGGCGTGAATTTCTCCAGTAAGCCATTGACTTCGGGCGTCGGGTGTCTACTTCCAGAAATCGCGAACCGGCTGATCTGGCGAGAAGCGATGCGCCACTTGTGCCTGAAGCAATTCGGCCGAGGCCAGGGCGTCGGTGAGGGCGTGGTGCGGGCGGTAGCGCGGCAGGCCGTAGCGTGTTCGGCTCGGCGCGAGGCGAATCGACACCAGCGGCGACTTGCGGCCGAGCAACCAATCGATCAGCTTCGGCGGTCTGCCACGATGCAGGCGGGCTTCCAGCTCCATGGTGTCGATGACCGGGAATTCGATCTCTTCACCAATGCGCGCAATCAGCGCGCGGTTTAGGAACTGTCGTTCGATGTCGCGACAATGGACGATCAGCACATGACCGGCGAGACATTGCAGAACGTCGGCCAAGATCACTTCGAGATCAGGCGCCGCGAGCACCTGTGAATCGGTGATGCCGTGGATGGTGACCGATTCTTCGCCAAGTCGCGCACGTGGCTTGACGATCCAGTGGCGTGACTCACTGGCGCGAATCCGTTCGAGACCCATCGGCACCAATCCGATACTGACGATGCCATCCGTCTGCGGATTCAGTCCGGTCGTTTCGACATCGAGCCCCATCAGGGGGACGGCTGAAAGAGGGGTGTCACCGCTGACCATACCCGCTTCGTAATAGGCTTTCAGTCGCTTGTCGCGGGCATTGCGAGCGAGCATCTCGAATCGCCGCGACCACTCCGGCGTCGGAAATCCGATGCCTGCGTGTTGCCCCGATTGGCGAAGTAGTCCGGCGTGAAGCACGCGTTCTCCTCAGCTGGCCCGGCTGGACTGGTAGCGAAACTTCAGGAAGGTTTGCGCGTCGCTCAGAATCAGGAAGGCGTCGCGCAGTGTCTTGCGTTCGAAGGCCGAGAGTTTGTCCGGTTCGATGCTGTTGTCGGGTTCCAGTCCGGCCACCAGATCGTCGGCCTGGTTGCGAATGCGAACGGTGGAGATGAATTCCAGCGTGTCATGCAGATCCTGGCCGCGCCCCCGTGGCAGGATATTGGCGGAAATAACGTCCTGCAGCCGCTCGAAGGAGTTTTGCGCCTGCGAACCGACCGCCAGTGCATGAACGCGGATCAGGTCCGCCATCGGCGCCGTGCCTCGTCGTTTCAGGTTGATCGCCTTGGTATGGCGGCCATCTGCTTCGACGACGAAATCCTTGAAAAATCCCAGCGGTGGCGTACGCAGGAGGGCGTTGCGCGCCATGCAGGTCAGGAAGCGCGGATTGACGCGTGCTTTGCGATTGATGAGGTTGCGCAACCTATCGGCCCATTTCTCGTTGCCCCAGACACTATCGAGGTCGAAGAAAATACTGCTGGCGAGTAGCGTTTCCGGCGTCGGCCGCTCAATCCATTGAGTGAAGTATTGCTCCCATACGCGTAGCGGCTGCCGCCATTTGGCGTTGGTTGCCATGACGCCGCCGGTGCAATAGCTATAGCCGCAACGGGCCAGGCCGTCGCAGACAAAGGTGGCAAGTTGCTTGAAATAGTCGTCATGGCGGGTCGGATCGAAACGGTTGTCGAGGACTAGCGCGTTGTCCTGATCTGTGACGACCAGTTGCTCGTGTCGCGCCATCGAGCCCAGCGCGAGGAAGCAATAGGGCACCGGCGGCGGGCCGAGTTGCTCTTCGGCCAGTTCCAGTAGCCGTTGCTTGAAACTGCGTCCGATGACGGCCATTGAACTGCCGATCATCCGCGAGTTGGCGTCTTCACTGACCATGCGCGTGAAGCTGGCACGGACATCGCCAATGAGTGCGGCGAGACCGTCGACATCCGGTTGGCGAAAAATACTGCTGACGACAAACAGGCTGTTGCGCGACTCGTAACGGATAACATCGGAGAGCGCGATCACTCCGATCGGCTGATGATGCTTGAGGACCGGCAGGTGATGGACGTTGTGGCGAAGCATCTGCAGCATGGCTTCGAATACGAGCTGATGATGTTCGACCGAGACGAGTTCGCCGGTCATGATCTGTGACACCCGTACGTCGGGGCTCAGGCCTTCTGCAACGAGACGGATACGAAGATCGCGATCGGTCACGATGCCGACCATCCGCTCCCGTGGTATTGGCTGATCTGTTCCGTCAGCGGTGTCCTCGCGCATTCCGAGTACCAGAACCGATGAGACGCCGGCCTCGGACATTCGGCGCGCCGCGACCAGCGCCGTGGCCGTCTCCGACACCGTGACAGGAGCTCGGGAAACCAGGCTGTCGATCGTCACAGATAACAGTTGATTGGATTCTTCCCTGCGCGAGACGACTTGACGCAGGCGCGTGCGGTCTTCCGTTTCAACCTGGTCGGCGAACTGCTCGTTGGTTTCGAACAGTTCGCTGAAGACAGCTTCTGGAATCATGTACAGCAGGGTGTCTTCCAG
>JAGNOM010000370.1 GCA_017990155.1 Propionivibrio sp.
CGTACGGGCCCCGCGATAGGCAAATTGCGTCAAATGTTCAGCAAAAAATGAACATTTGTTCACGAGGTGATCCATAACTACTTATTCTATCGTTTTGTGCCTTTGATGTCAGCACAAACCAGCGCCAAACCGGGATCGTTATTGGCTGATTTACCTGACTTTTCAACTACTTTTCCAAACGACGCCCGGATTTGGAAAAGTCTTTGCACCAAGCGCGACCGAAAGGCGTTCCCGGCTGGTTATACTGGCGCGATGATGGAAATCGTACAGTGGACAGGGCTTTTTGGCGGCATCGACGCATGGCAATTCGCAATGATTGTCACGGCGGCTTTGCTCGTCGGTTTTTCCAAGACCGGCATCGGCGGCGTGGTGATGATCGTCGTCCCCTTGCTTGCCGCGGTATTCGGCGGCAAGGCATCGACCGGCATTCTTCTGCCGATGCTGATCATCGGCGATGTTTTCGCGGTCGCCTATTACCGCCGCCACGGCGACTGGGCCGGCATTCGGCGCCTGCTGCCGTGGACCATCGCCGGACTGGTCGCCGGCATTCAGGTCGGCAACCTGATCGACGACCAGCTTTTTGTCCTCCTGATCGCCGTTTCCGTTCTCGCCTGCCTTTGTATTCTGGTCGTACTCGAAACGCGGGGAAGCCGCGTAAATCCGCCCGACGGAACCTGGTTTTATGCGCTGATCGGCCTGATCGCCGGCTTTTGCACGATGATCGGCAACGTCGCCGGTCCGATTTTTGCCGTTTATCTCTTGGCACGACGCTACGACAAGCAAAGTTTCCTCGGCACCTCGGCCTGGTTCTTCATGGTCATCAACGTCATCAAGCTGCCGCTGCAGATCTTCTTCTGGAAGAACATCGGCGTTCAAACCTTGCTCATGAGCGCGACGATGATCCCGGCCATCCTGGTCGGTGCGGTCATCGGCGTCGCAGTCGTCCGCCGCGTGCCGGAAAAGCCATTCCGCTGGCTGGTCATCGGCATGACCTTTGTCGCCGTCATTCGGCTCCTCGTCTAGACGTCACGGAATCGCAAGTCGTGGCGCACAAGAAGAACTTTGGCTGCCTTTTTCTGCTGCTCGTTGCGGTGACGAGCCAGGCAGAGACACTCGACGGGCGCGTCTACAGCATCGTCGACGGCGACACGCTGATGCTGCTGGACGGGGCGAACCGTCAGCGAAAAGTCCGGCTGATCGGGATCGACGCGCCGGCACTGACGCAGGCGTTTGGCCAGAACGCCAGGACGGCGCTTTCGGCACTGGCGGCCAATCAAGCGGTAACTGCCGACTGCCGCAGCGACGCGCCGAACCTCTGCCGCGTACGGATCGGCGGCAAGGATGTCGCGTTCGAACTCGTCCGGACGGGAATGGCCTGGTGGAACCCGCAACACACGTCGCTTCAATCGACCCAGGAACGCGCCGACTTCCAGCAGGCCGAGTTCAACGCCAAGATTCGCCGCTTTGGGCTATGGAACAGCAAGAACCCCGTCCCGCCCTGGCAATGGCGATTTCCCTGATTCAGATCAGCACGGCGTCAACTTGGCGTATTCCAGCGCCAGCCACTTCATCCCCTGCGCGCCAAAATTGACCTGCACACGGGCGTCCGCGCCCCGCCCCTCGGCTGACACGATCACGCCCTGACCAAACTTGGCGTGCTGGACGTTTTGGCCGATGCGAAAACCGCCGACCGACTCGCTTTGCTGCGCGGACTTCATCGGACTTGCCGAACGGGACTGCGGCACGGCCGCGGCGTACGCCGGCGCGTGCCCGACCTTGCGCAGCAGTTCCTCCGGCAACTCCTCAAGGAACAGCGACGGCACGCAATAGCGCGTTTGCCCGTGCAGCATGCGGGTTTGCGCGTGCGTCAGGTACAGCCGCTTGCGGGCGCGCGTGACGGCGACATACATCAGACGCCGCTCCTCCTCCAACCCGTCGCGCTCCTGCGTCGAGTTGTCGTGCGGGAACAAACCCTGCTCCAGCCCGGTGATGAACACGGCGTCGAATTCCAGCCCCTTGGCAGCATGGACGGTCATCAACTGAACGGCTTCCTGCCCTTCACCGGCCTGGTGTTCGCCGGCTTCGAGCGAAGCATGCGCGAGAAACGAAGCCAGCGGATTCGCTTCGGCCGGGTTGGCCAGCGTATCGGACTCTTCCTGCAGGAAGTTGGTCGCAGCGTTGATCAGTTCGTCGAGGTTTTCGAGCCGCTCGCGGCCTTCCTTCTCGGCCAGATAATGCTGGCGCAGGCCGCTCTTCTCGATCAGGTGGTCGATGACTTCGGGCAGCGGCAGGTGTTCGGTCTCGGCGCGCAGCGTTTCGATCAGGCGGATGAAGTTGCCGACCGACGCGCCGGCCTTGCCGGAGAGACTCGCCGCCGCATTGTAGAGACTGGAATTGGCGCGGTGCGCGGCCTCCTGCAGGGCCTCGATGCTGCGGCTGCCGATGCCACGCGTCGGAAAATTGACGACGCGGGAAAACGCCGTGTCGTCATCCGGGTTGCCGATCAGGCGCAGGTAAGCGAGCGCGTGCTTGATCTCCTGGCGATCGAAAAAGCGTAGGCCGCCATAGACGCGGTAGGGCACTCCGGCTGTGAATAACTGGTGCTCAAGCACGCGTGACTGGGCGTTGGAGCGGTACAGCAGGGCGATCTGCGTGCGCGGGAAGCCATCGCGCACGAGTTCGCGCACTTCATCGACGACAAAGCGCGCTTCGTCGAGATCGGAGAACGCCTCGGCGACGCGGATCGGGTCGCCGGCGCCGGCGTCGGTCCACAGCGTCTTGCCGAGCCGGCCGCGATTGTTCTTGATCAGCGCGTTGGCGGCGTCGAGGATGTTGCCGTGCGAGCGATAGTTCTGTTCCAGGCGGATGACGTTCGCCACCTTGAACTCGCGCTCCAGATCGCGCATGTTGCCGACCTCGGCGCCGCGGAAGGCATAGATCGACTGATCGTCGTCGCCCACCGCAAACAGGCTCGCGCCATCGGCGCGCGGCTCCGCGCCCTCGTGCCCGGCGAGCAGCTTGAGCCAGGCATATTGCAGGCGATTGGTATCCTGGAATTCATCGACCAGGATGTGCCGGAAGCGATCCTGATAGTGACGGCGCAGCGGTTCGTTGCGGCTCAGCAGTTCGTAGGTGCGCAGCAGCAGCTCGGCAAAATCGGCCACGCCCTCGCGCTGGCACTG
>JAGNOM010000002.1 GCA_017990155.1 Propionivibrio sp.
ACTGGTAGAAAAGCGAATCGGCCGATGCCGTGTGTCCGGTTTTGCCGTCGAACAGGGGCGTTGCCGACGCCCGGTCGAGTCCGTCGCGGATTTCGAGGTCGAGCGTCGCACCTTCCTGCTGGTCCCAGGGTTCAAGGATGCCGTTGATCAGATCGTCTTGCAGCAAGGGGCTGAAGGTCCAGCCGATCAGCGCTTGGCTGCGTTCGTCGAAGGTTTCTTTGGGCGCATCCTTGCGATAGACGGGAATGAACATCAGCGCGCCGTTGCGCTTTTTCCCTTCGGTGTCGGCCAGCGGCAGCCTGAGTCGGCCGGTCAGGGCGGCGTCGCTGGTGTCGCACGCCTTCTCCATGGCACTGCGTGTTTCCGGGACTGAGAAAAGGTCGAAACCGAGCGAGTGGCGATTGCTGGCGGAGAAAGGTTCGATGTAGGTCACCGGCGCGAACACCGTCCGTGCCTCGTTGGCGGGATGGATCGCGTAGTCCGGAAAACCGTCGGCGCGGACTGTCGCGTGGTGGCGGTCGATTAGTTTGACAGGCAGGTGCTCAGCGAAGCCGACCCCGCGTAGTCCGGGTAGTTCGTTCATGGCTTGCAGCGTGTCGACGTAGCTCTTCCATTCTTGCCGGTCGACGCTCTCTGACGCGGCAAAGACCGCCGCGCCGCCGCGCAGGATGAGCTCAACCGCTTCTAGGCGACGATGGATCGACTGCGTGATCTGCTCGCAGACAAAGGCGAAGCGGTCGGCGGCCTCCGACTCGACGCGCTGTTTGAAACCCCAGCCGACAAACGAAGACAGCAGCACGCCGGTACAAAGAACGACTCCGGCCGTCAGAAGTGAGTGTGCGCGCCTGTTCATTGTCCGCGATCCATCCGTCTCGTTCGGTGCTGGCCGTTTGGTGACGGCATTTGTCCAGGGCCGGCGGCCGCAACTGCCAGCGCCCAGCCCTGCTTCCCGCACCCTACACCAAAGTGTAGCGACTATGATTTGTAGATGGCAACGCAAACAGGGCAATCGCATGAACGGCCTCTCCCTCCCCTTCAAGGGGAAGGTCGCGAAAGTGACGTTTGCGATTGGACGGGATGGGAGGGTGATGGGGCGCGAACGGCGGTTTGATCGACGAAATAGCCGCCAGATAACCCGATTCCCCTCCCGACCTCCCCCTTGAAGGGGGAGAGGTTGATGCGTACGGCATTCATGCGCGTGCCCTGGCAACGCAAAGCGCCGGAAACCGGATCACGATCCAGCACGACTAAGCGCAGCGCCGCAGCCAGGCGCGGATGCGCTCGATGGTCTGTTCGACCGGCGCGCGTGAGGAGACTTCAAGACCGAGATTGCGCGCGATAGCGTTGACCTTGCCGGGATAGAGCGGGATGCCGCCGCGATCGATGGCTTCGATGAGTTGGCGCGCCTGTTCGATGTCCGATAGCGGCGCGTGCCTGCGATGGCGCTGGCCGAGTTGCAGGGAGAAGCGGCGGCGAATCCAGGTCAGCATGAGGTGTCGGGTTCTCTGGTGTGAGCGATGACGAATCATCGCACGATGTCGTGCAGTATCCGCCGGGAGTCTGGCGGTGCTAGCATTCGCCTCCCATGCGCATCGACCACATTCATTCGTTCCACCAGCTCGACGAACTTCGCCAGCGCTTGCGCGACTGCGGCGCCAAGCCTTGCCATGAGCAGCGCGTTCTCCGCGCCTGGCTGCAGGCGCGGCCGCTCGACAGCGGCGCGCGGCGGCATCGGCCGGAAGACTTCCTGCCGCTCGGGATCCGCTCGGCGCTCCCTGAGCTGACCGCTGAACTGGACGGGTTGGCGCGCGTTCGTTCGGAACACTCGGGCAACGACGGTTCGGCGCGCCTGCTCGTCGAGCTCGCCGACGGGCAAACGGTGGAAAGCGTGCTCCTGCCGCGCGACGGTGTGTGCGTTTCGACGCAAGTCGGTTGTGCGGTCGGGTGCCTGTTCTGCATGACCGGTCGCGACGGATTGCTGCGTCAGGTCGGCAGCGCCGAGATCGTCGCGCAGGTGGTGCTGGCGCGCCGCCTGCGGGCCGTGAAGAAAGTGGTCTTCATGGGCATGGGCGAGCCGGCGCATAACCTGGATAACGTGCTCGATGCGATTGAGTTGCTCGGCACCGAGGGCGCGATCGGCCACAAGAACCTGGTGTTCTCGACGGTTGGCGATCGGCGCGTGTTCGAGCGGCTGCCTCAGGGCCGTGTCAAACCGGCACTGGCGCTCTCGCTGCATACGACGGACGCCGAGCTGCGCGCCCGGCTGCTGCCGAAGGCGCCGCGCATCGATCCGGAAGAACTGGTCGAGTTGGGGGAAAACTACGCGCGGGCGACCGGTTATCCGATTCAGTACCAATGGACGCTGCTTGAAGGCGTCAATGACGGCGAGGCGGAAATCGAGGCGCTGATCCGGCTGCTCTCCGGCAAGTACGCGATGATGAATTTCATCCCGTTCAATACAGTAGAGGGATTGGCGTTCCGGCGTCCGGCGTGGGAGCACGCCGCCGCGCTCGCCGACCGTTTGCGTCGGCACGGAATCATCGCCTGTTTGCGCGATTCGGCCGGTCAGGATATCGACGGCGGCTGCGGGCAATTGCGTGCCCGCAGCCTGTCCGCCGTCAGCAAAGTGGTCAGCGTGATCAGCAGCGGAAGCGACTGACCAGAGCGTTGAGTTCGCCGGAAATGCGCTCCAGATCTTCGGCCGTCTGCGCGGTCGATTGCATCGCCGCCGTCGTTTCTTCCACCATTGTGGCGATTTCCTCGACCTTCTGCGCGATGCTGTCGCTGGCGATGCTTTGCTCCTTGGTCGATTCGGCGACTTCGCGCACGCGGCTGAGCGTCGATTGCGCGCCGTCCTTGATCTGGCGCAAGGTCTCGGCGGCCTGTTCCGCCGCCTGCACGCCGGTCGCGACCTGCGGCAGCGCGGAGTTCATGACGCCGACCACCTGCACTGTCTCGGCCTGGATGCCGGCAATCTTCTGCTCGATCTCGACGGTGGCCGTCGAGGTGCGTTCGGCGAGCTTGCGCACTTCGTCGGCGACGACGGCAAAGCCGCGCCCCTGTTCGCCGGCGCGCGCGGCCTCGATGGCGGCGTTGAGCGCCAGCAGGTTGGTCTGCCCGGCGATCTCCTTGATCACGCCGGCGATCGACGAAATCTGGTTGGCGCGCTCTTCGAGCTTGTGAATTCGCTGCGCGGCGTCGTTGACGCTGGTCGCGATGTCGCGGATCTCGTGCGCTGCCGTTTCGACGCGGCCAAAGCCCTCTTCGGCGAGCGTCACCGAGCTGATCGAGTTCTCCTGCGTATCCTTGGCGCTTTCCGAAATGTGATTGATGCTGACCGTCATTTCCTCGATCGCAGCCGCCATCGAGGAGGTGGCGTCCGACTGCTTCTGCGACGCGGTGGCGACTTCGCGCGAAGCCGTGCTGATGCTCTCGGCGCCCTTGGTCAGGTTGGCCGAGCTATGGCCGATCTCGGTCACCATGGCGCGAATCGAATTGACCATGTGTCCCATCGAGGCCAGCATGCTGCCGCTTGGAGCCGACTGCACATTGACGGTCAGGTCGCCCTCGGCGGCGCGCGACATCAGTTCGATCGCCTCCGACGGTTCGCCGCCGACCTGGCGCAGCACGCCGCGCGAAATGGCGAGGCCCAGTCCGCCGATCAGCAGGATCAGCACACCGGCGATCGCCAAGTCGGAAAGCAGGCGGTCGCGGAAGTCGGCGTCGATGTCGTCAATGTAAACACCGGTGCCGAGCACCCAGGACCACGGTTCGAAGAGCATGACGAACTGCAGTTTGGGTACGGGCTCCTTCTCGCCGGGGCGCGCCGTCAGCGTCGTCATGTTGTCGCCGGTCGGCGTGCGCTTGACGACGGCGAGGATGTCCTTCCACGTGTAGTTGCCCTGCGGGTCCTTGATCTTTTCGAGCATGTTCTGCCCGATGTGCTCCTTGATGACGTGATAGACGCCGACCCCCTCGGTGGTGAAGGAATAGACGTATTCCGACTAGCCGTCCGCGCCGCCGTAACGAATCATGCCGATCGCCTGCGCGGCGGCTTTCTTCGCTTCTTCCTCGCTGAGCGTTCCGGCGGCGACCTGCGCCTGATAGCCGGCGAGCGTGGCGTGCGTCGATTCGAGGATCGACTGGATCACTTCCTTGCGCCCGTTGATCAGGTCGGCTTTCATCTTGTACGCCGAAAAGACCGTCAGGCTGAGCAGGCCCAGCAGGGCTGCGATGACGATCAGGGCGATTTTTGTCTTGAGCTTCATGCGGTCGAGCATGGGTGTTCTCCGGTGGGTTGAGTTGATGTCTGCGAAATCCCTGGTGGCGCCATGGATTTTCTGGCCGATTATAGGCCGCGGTCGACGGTTGCAGGCAAGGAACTGTCGAGCCAGCGCAGGAGGATGCCAAACAGCACATCCGGATTGAACGGCTTGGTGAGGAAATCGTTCATGCCCGCTTCGAGGCAGTGCTGCCGATCCTCGGTGAAAGCGTTGGCGGTCATCGCCAGGATCGGCGTGGATTCGTAACCGGGTGTCTGGCGGATCAGGCGTGCGGCCGAAAGGCCATCGAGCTTCGGCATCTGCATGTCCATCAGGATCAGCGCGAAGTTCGTCGCGCGCGCGCAGCGGGTCGCTTCCTCGCCATCCTCGGCGGTGTCGACGCATAGCCCGGATTCCTCAAGCAGGAAGCGCGCGACTTCGAGATTGACCGGTTCGTCGTCGACGATCAGGATGCGGCGCCCAGCGTGCCTCGCACGCAGCTGCTGTTCGGCATCGTCCGCGAGGAGGGCGGGCGCGGCCTCGGTTTCGTTTCGGTTGATCGGCAGCCGGGCGGTGAACCAGAAGGTGCTGCCCCGGCCGGGGCGCGTGTCGACGCCGACTTCGCCACCCATCAACTCGGCCAGCCGGCGCGTGATCGTCAGTCCGAGGCCGGTGCCGCCGTACTTGCGCGTCGTCGAATTGTCCGCCTGTTCGAAGGCGTGGAAGAGGCGCGGCAGGGCTTCGCTCGGGATGCCGATGCCGCTGTCGCGCACTTCGAAGCGCACGCACGCCTCGCCGCCGCGTTCTTCGAGCAGGTGGGCGCGCAGGGCGACGTGGCCTGTATCGGTGAATTTGACGGCGTTCATCGCGTAGTTGAGCAAGGCCTGCTGCAGGCGCACCGGGTCGCCGCGCAGCCTGTCAGGGAAGTCGCCGCATTCGACCGCCAGCCGCAAGCCCTTGGCGCGTGCACGTTCGGCAACGATAGCGCTGACCGTGGCGAGCAAGTCGCAGACGTTGACCGGCGTGTTGTCGAGAACGAGCTTGCCCGCCTCGATCTTCGAGATGTCGAGGATGTCGTTGATGATCCCGAGCAGGTGGCCGGCCGAGGTGTCGATCGTCCCCAGGCGTTCGGCCTGTCCGGGCGTCACGCCTTCCCGGCGCAGGATGTTGACCATACCGACGATGCCGTTGAGCGGCGTGCGGATTTCGTGGCTCATGTTGGCGAGGAAGGTGCTCTTGGCGATGTTCGCCGATTCGGCCTGATGTCGGGCGACCTCCAGCGCCTGGTTGGCGATCTCGAGATCAGCGGTCCGCCGCCGCACGCGTTCCTCAAGGTCGGAATTCAGCCGCCTGATTTCCTCTTCCGCAATCTTGCGCTCGGTGATGTCCCGGATGATGGAGATGAGCTTCTCGCCGCTCGACGGAACGACGCGCGCCTCGTAGTGCCGATGCTGCCCGTGGAATTCGAGGGCGTACTCCATTTCCTGCAGCGTGTGGGTGGCGAACGCGGTGGCCGCCGTGCGCTCGAACAGTTGCGCGACCGGCGGTGGCAGAACCTCGTCGTAGCGGCGATTGAGGAAGGCTTCAGGCGGCACCAGCAGTTGATCCACGCTGGGCGCATGCGCGGCGAGAAAACGGCCGTCGCGGTCGTTGGTGAAGATGAGATCGGGGATGGCGCTGATCAGCGCCTTGTTCTCGGCCTCGCTGGCGCGTAGCGCTTCCTCCATCCGGTATTTTTCGGTGACGTCGCTGAAGACGAGCACGACGCCGACGATCTTGCCCGCTGCGTTGCGGATCGGCGCCGCACTGTCGGCGATCTGGATCTCCCGCTGGTCGCGCGAAATCAGCAGTGTGTGATTGGACAGCCCGACGACCGTGCCGCGCAGCATCGCGTCCTGCACGGGGTTGGCGGTGGGAGCCCGGGTCCCGGCGTTGATGATCCGGAAGACTTCCGCGAGCCGCTTCCCGCAGGCCTCGGCGAAGGACCAGCCGGTCATCTGCTCGGCGGCCAGATTCATGCGCGTAATCAGTCCGGCGGGGTCGGTGGCGATCACGGCGTCGCCGATCGAGTGCAGCGTGATGGCGAGGTTTTCCTCGCTCAATCGGAGTTTCTGCGCACTGACTTCGCGCTCGTCGATCAGGGCAGCGAGGTCGGTGCGCATGCGCTCGAGCGTGTGCGCCAGTTCGCCGATTTCGTCGTCGCGCTGCCACGGCAGCGCCTGGTCGAGCTTGCCTTCGGCCAGGCGCCGGGCGCTCTGCTGCAGCACTTTGATCGGACGGATGACACGGCGCCGGAAGAGCAGCCAGATGATGGCGATGGAGGCGCCGATCTGGGCCAGAAGCGCGACGCCGATCCGCGCCAGGTCGCGCCACAGGTCGCGCACGACGCGCGCGGTGGTGAATTCAAGGTCGACGCGCCCGAGCTGTTCATCGTCGAAGTGGATGTCGCGCGTGGCGTGCAGCAGCGTGTCGTTCTCGGCGGACGGGCGCTGGTTGCGCACGATGACTTCGTCTTTTTCGTTAGTAACGACGATGCTGACCACGTCCGGGTTTTGCATGCTTGCGTCGACGAGTTTCCGGGTCGTCTCGATATCGGTCGCCCACAGCGCCGTTGCCAGGCCGTGCACGAGCACGTTGGCGTATTGCTGCATCGGCGCGCGGAGCCGCGTTTCGAGGTGCTCGTCGTAGCGCGTGAGCATCTGGATGCCGGTGAATACAAGGGCGGGCAGGAGAATGCCGAGCACGGCGCCGAGCAGCAAGGACCGATGCATCGATTGCGACGACGGTTTCAGGGGCCAGAGACGCATTCTTCTCCTTGCTGGAAACGGGGTCAAAGCGGGAATAGCTGGTAAAGCGGGTCGAGCGCGGAGTGCTCGCTGAGATACGGACAAAAGAGACGGCGGACGGGACGCCTGCGCCGTGCCCGATGTGGTCGTTGGTGTTTGGGCGGGGTGAAAGGAAGGCGAAAAACAGGCGAGGCGGCGTTAAGCTTCGTTATAGATGCCGTCTGGCTGACAATCAAGGCCGCTGAATCGACTGTCATCGATGCGTATCGGCATGGCATCTCCGGCGCGCGATGCGGCTGGCCAAAACTGAACAGGCCCCGAGAGAAGCTTCCTCGGGGCCTGTTCAGTAGGGGCTTGCGGCGCTTACGGCGTCGTGCGTTCCTGCCAGCCGCCGCCGAACACCTTGTACAGATTCACGGCGTTGCTCTGCCGCGCCAGCTGCGCCGTGATCAGCGTTTGTTGCGACGAGAACTGCGTGCGCAGTGCTTCGAGGACCGGCTGGTAGCTGTCGACGCCCTTCTGGTAGCGCAGGTCGGTCAGGCGATGCGATTCCTTGGCGGCGGCGACGAGCGCCTTTTGCGCGTCGATCTGCTCGCCGATTGTCGAACGCACGGCGAGCGCGTCGGAGGCCTCGCGGAAAGCCGACTGGATCGCCTTTTCGTACTGTGCGACGCGGATCGCCTGCTCGGCGCGCGCGCTGTCGAGATTCGCCTGGTTGCTGCCGGCGTTGAAGATCGGCAGGACGATCTGCGGCATGAACAACCAGGTGCCGTTGCCAGAATCGAACAGGCTGGACAGATGGTTGCTCGCGACGCCGCCCGACGCGGTCAGCGTGATGCGCGGGAAGAACGCCGCGCGCGCCGCGCCGATGCTGGCGTTGGCGGCGCGCAGCAGGCGTTCGGCCTGGATCACGTCCGGCCGTTGCAGGAGCGTTTCGGACGGCACGCCGGCCGGGATGTCGGCGAGCGCCGACGCCACTTCGGTCAGCGTCTTCGGCAGCAAATCCTCGGGCGGTTGGGCGCCGACAAGCAGCGCCAGTGCGTTGCGGTCCTGCGCGACGACCGCCGCGTAGCGTGCGGCTTCGGCCCGGGCATACTCAAGCGCGATGCGCGACTGGTTGAGGTCGACCGCCGTCGAAATGCCGGCTTCAAAGCTGCGTTGCGTCATATTCAGCGATTCGCGCTGGCTGGCCAGTGTGTCACGCGACAACTGCAGACGCTCCTGGTCGGCGGCCAGCGTCAGCCAGGCGTTGGCGACTTCGGCGACGAGGCTGATGTGCACGCTACGCCGCGCTTCCTCGGTGGCGAGGAACTGTTCGAGCGCCTGATCCTTGAGATTGGCGACGCGCCCGAAGAAGTCGAGCTCAAAGCTCGAAAAGCCGACGCCCGCCGTGTACTGGCGGCTCAGGGCGCCTTCGCCGGTCTGCGACAGGTCATCGGCCGTCTGCTGCGCGGTTTGTCCGCCCGAGGCGTTGATCGCCGGGTAGCGGTTGGCGTCGGCGATCCGGTACTGCGCGCGCGCCTTGTCGATGTTGAGCGCGGCGACGCGCAGGTCGCGGTTGTTCTGCAGCGACAGTTCGACGAGTTGCTTCAGGCGCGCGTCGGTGAAGAAGTCCTGCCAGCCGATTTCGGCTAGCGTGCGGCCGTCGCCAACCGCGGCACGGCCGGTTTCTGGCCAGCTCTCCGGGATCGGCGCGGCGGGACGCATGAAGTCGGGCGCCAGATTGGCGCACCCGCTCAGCGCAAGCATCGCCAGGACGACGGCGGTGCCGAGTTTCGTTCGGGTCATGTTAGAGGTTCTCCGGCAATGAGGTATCACTTGCGGCATCGTCCGCTGTTGGACGCTTGCCCTTGAAGATCAGGCGGATGACGACGAAGAACACCGGCACGAAGAAGATGCCGAGCACGGTGGCCGAGATCATGCCGCCGAGCACGCCGGTGCCGATCGCGTTCTGGCTGCCCGAACCGGCGCCGGTGCTGATCGCCAGCGGCAGCACGCCGAGGCCGAAGGCCAGCGAGGTCATCAGGATCGGCCGCAGGCGCATCTTCGCCGCCGACAGTGTCGCTTCGAACAGGCCGAGGCCGCGATCGAGCTGCGCCTGGGCGAACTCGACGATCAGGATCGCGTTCTTCGCCGAGAGACCGACGGTGGTGAGTAGACCGACCTGGAAGTACACGTCGTTGGTCAGCCCGCGCCCGGTGGCGGCCAGCAATGCGCCGACGACGCCGAGCGGCACGATCAGCATGACGGCGAACGGCACCGACCAGCTTTCGTACAACGCTGCGAGGCTCAAGAAGACGACGAGCAGCGAGATGGCGTAGAGCGCCGGCGCCTGCGCACCGGTACGGCGTTCTTCATACGACACGCCGGTCCATTCGATGCCGATACCCGTCGGCAGCTTGGCCGCGATTTCTTCGACCGCTGCCATCGCGTCGCCGGTACTGACGCCCGGCGCGCCCTGGCCCATGATCTCGACCGATGACGAGCCGTTGTAGCGCTCCAGGCGCGGCGAACCGTAGGACCAGTGCGCCGAAGCGAAGGCCGAGAAGGGCACCATCTCGCCGCTACTGTTGCGCACGTGCCAC
This sequence comes from Propionivibrio sp., assembly GCA_017990155.1. Classification (GTDB taxonomy): domain Bacteria; phylum Pseudomonadota; class Gammaproteobacteria; order Burkholderiales; family Rhodocyclaceae; genus Propionivibrio. The sequence continues at coordinate 9,634 of JAGNOM010000002.1, forward strand.
TTGTTGAGGTCTTCGGGCAGCATGCGCGACGGCGCGTCGCCCTGCAGGTAGACCTTCTTCACGCGGCCGCGATCGACGAAGTCGTTCACGTAGCTGCTGCCCCAGGCCGTTGACAACATGTCGTTGACGTCAGCCATCGAAACGCCGAGCGCGTTGGCCTTTGCCTGGTCGATGTCGAGCTGGTACTCGGGCATGTCGTCCTGGCCGTTCGGACGCACGGCGACGAGGCGCTTGTCCTGCGAGGCCATGCCGAGGAACTGGTTGCGTGCGTTGATCAGCGCCTCGTGGCCGACCGCGCCGCGGTCCTGCAGCTGCACGTCGAAACCGGTGGCGTTGCCGAGCTCGATCACTGCGGGCGGCGCAAAGGCGAAGACCATCGCGTCGCGGATCTGCGAGAAGGCACCCATGGCGCGGCCGGTGATCGGCTTGACCTTGAGGTCCGGCCGGTTGCGCAACTCCCAGTCCTTGAGCATGACAAAGCCGATGCCCATGTTCTGGCCGCTGCCGCCGAAGCTGAAGCCGGCGACGGTGAAGATCGAGCGCGTCGCCTCCTTCTCGCTCTCCATGAAGTGATGTTCGACCTGGTCGAGCACCTTGAGCGTGCGTTCCTGCGTTGCGCCGGCCGGCAGCTGCACCTGCGCGAACAGGAAACCCTGGTCCTCGTCCGGCAGGAAGGAGGTCGGCATGCGCACGAACAAGACCGCCATGCCGGCGACGATCAACAGGTAGATGACGATGTAGCGCACCCGCTTGCCGAGCATCTTGCCGATCCGCGACTCGTAGCCGCTCTGGCTGCGGTCGAAGATCTTGTTGAAGCCGCGGAAGAACCAGTTTTCACTGTAGTGTTCGCCCTTGTGGATCGGCTTCAACAGCGTCGCACACAACGCCGGCGTCAGGATCAGGGCGACCAGCACCGAGAGCACCATCGCCGAAACGATGGTGATCGAGAACTGGCGGTAGATGACGCCCGTCGAGCCGCCGAAAAAGGCCATCGGCACGAACACGGCAGAGAGCACCAGCGCGATGCCGATCAGCGCGCCGACGATCTGGTCCATCGACTTCTTTGTCGCTTCCTTCGGCGACAGGCCTTCCTCGCTCATCACACGCTCGACGTTCTCGACGACGACGATGGCGTCGTCAACGAGCAGGCCGATGGCGAGCACGGTGGCGAACATGGTCAGGGTGTTGATCGAGTAGCCGAACACCGAGAGCACGCCGAAGGTGCCGAGCAGCACGACCGGTACGGCGATGGTCGGGATCAGCGTCGCGCGGAAGTTCTGCAGGAACAGCCACATCACGAGGAAGACGAGGATGACGGCTTCGATCAGCGTGTGGACGACTTCCTCGATCGAGATCTTGACGAAGGGCGTCGTGTCGTACGGGACGACGTAGGAGACGCCGTCGGGGAAGTACTTCGACAGCTCCTCGACCTTGTCCTTCACGCCCTGCGCGGTGGCCAGCGCGTTGGCACCGGAGGCGAGACGGATGGCGATACCGGCGGCCGGCTTGCCGTTGTAGCGGCCGACCATGCCGTAAGATTCGGCGCCGAGTTCGAGGCGCGCGACGTCGCGCAGATAGACCTTGCCGCCGTTGGTGTTGGTCTTGAGCAGGATTTCGCCGAACTGCTCCTTGGTCTGCAGACGACCGAGCGCCGAGATCGTCGCGTTCAACTGCTGCCCGGCGACTGCCGGCGTGCCGCCGAGCTGGCCGGCCGTGACCTGCGTGTTCTGCGCCTGGATCGCCGAGCGCACGTCGGCCGTGGTCAGCTTGTAACTAACGAGCTTGGCCGGGTCGAGCCAGATGCGCATCGCGTACTGCGCGCCGAACACCTGCGCCTCACCGACGCCGGGAACCCGGCTCAGCGGGTCCTGCATGTTGGCGACGAGATAGTCGGTGAGGTCGGTCTGTGTCTTGTCGCCTTTCTCAGAAATCAGTGCGACCAGCATCAGGAAGTTGCGCGACGACTTGGCGACCTGCACGCCCTGCGTCTGCACGATCTGCGGCAGCGACGGCAGCGCCAGTTGCAGCTTGTTCTGCACCTGCACCTGCGCGATGTCCGGGTTGGTGCCGGCGTCGAACGTCAGCGTTACCGACGCGCTGCCGTAGGAATCGCTGGCCGACGACATGTAGAGCAGGTTGTCGAGGCCGGTCATCTTCTGTTCGATGACCTGCGTCACCGAGTCTTCGAGCGTCTGCGCCGAGGCGCCCGGGTAGGTGGCGTTGATGACGATCTGGGGCGGCGCGATCGCCGGATACTGCGAGACTGGCAACGTGCGGATGGACAGCGCACCGGCCAGCATGATGACGATGGCGATCACCCACGCAAAGATGGGGCGATCGATAAAGAAACGAGCCATGGATTGTTCTCCTTACTTCTTTTCGGCGGGGGCTTTGTCAGCGGCGGCTTGCGGTGCCGGAGCCTTCGCGCCGGCCGGTACGGCGGTGACCGGCGAACCGGGACGCGCTTTCTGCAAACCTTCGACGATCAGCTTGTCGCCGGCCTGCAGCCCTTCGCTGACCAACCACTGGCTGCCGATCGCGCGTTCGGTCTTCAGCGGTCGCGCCTCGACCTTGCCTTCCGCATTCACCACCATGCCGACAGCGTTGCCTTGCGGGTCGTGCGTGACGCCCCGTTGCGGCACGACGATCGAATTCTCGCGCACGCCTTGTTCGATCACGGCGCGCACGTACATGCCCGGCAGCAGATCGCGCTTGGGATTGGGGAAGACGGCGCGCAGGGTGACTGAGCCGGTCCCGGCGTCGACGGTCGCTTCCGAGAAAGCGAGTTTGCCTTCGAGCGGATAGACGTCGCCGTTGTCGAGAATCAGCTTGACCTTGGCCTGGCCGTCGCCATTGCCCTTGATCTTGCCTTCCTCCATCGCGCGCTTCATTTGCAGAATTTCGGTGCTCGTCTGCGTTACGTCGACGTTGATCGGATCGAGTTGCTGCACCGTCGCCAGCGGCGTCGCCTGATTGGCCGTGAGTAGTGCGCCCTGCGTCACTGCCGACTTGCTGATCCGCCCGGCGATCGGCGAAACGATGCGCGTATACGCGAGGTTGATGCGTGCCGCTTCGACCGCCGCCTTGGCCGCTGCGACGTCGGCCTCGGCCTGGAGCAGCGCGGCCTTCGCGTCATCGGCGGCCTGTTGGCTGACCGCCTTGTCGGCGATCAACTCTTGATAGCGCTGCGCCTTCAGGCGCGACGTCACGACATTGGCTTCCGCTTTCGCCAGTGTGGCGCTGGCACTGTCGAAGCTCGCCTGATAGAGCGCCGGATCGATCTGGTAGAGGAGTTCGCCGGCCTTCACGTCGCCGCCCTCGCGGAACAGGCGCTTCTGCACGATGCCGCCGATCTGCGGGCGGATTTCTGCGATCACGTTGGCCACGGTGCGGCCGGAGAGTTCGCTGGTCACCGGCACGGTCTGCGTCGCGACGGTGAACACGCCGACCTCGGGCGGCGCTCCCCCGCCCTGTGCCATGCCGGCCGGAGCATTGGATTGGCCGCAGGCGGATACGATCAGGGCGGCGGCGATGGTTGTCAGCGTGACGGTGAGTGATTGGCGATGCGGAATGGCGCTAAACGGTTCGATACGGCGCGTCATCTAGAGGTCTCCTGGCGGGATGAGTCTGTGTGAGAGCAGCGCAAGGCTGCGAGGTTGCAATGCTTCAATGTGAATCGCCGCGTATTTTACATACATTCTTGAGTGTATGTATGTCGTTTCCGGTTAAAATGGCGGCCGTTCTGCGATTTGTTGTGCGCTGCGTGCGGGAGAAGGAGGGGTCAATGGTCAGGAAAACGAAGGAAGAAGCTCAGGATACGCGCCATGCGATCCTCGATGCGGCGGAGCGCGTGTTCCAGGAGCGCGGCGTCAGCCACACGTCGCTGGCCGAGATCGCCACGGCGGCCGGCGTCACGCGCGGCGCGATCTACTGGCACTTCGCCAATAAGTCGGACGTCTTCGACGCCCTGTTCGAGCGCGCCTTCGCCCCGTTGGAAGAGCGTTTCGCGGCGCTGCACGAAGAGTTGCGCAGGAACCCGAAGGTCAATCCGATCGACAGCATGCGCGGCATGGCGCTCGATTTCATCGGCCGTGTCATCAGCGATCCGCGCTATTTCCGGCTGGTCGAGATTTCCTGGCACAAATGCGAGTACGTCGGCGAGATGGCGACGATTCGCGACAATCACCTTGAATGCGGCAACCGGCACCTGACCATGGCCGTGGAAAGCTTCCGCCTGGCTCAGGAGCGCGGTTTTCTGCCGGCCAGCCTTGACCCGCGCATCGCCGCGATGGGGATGGTCGCGCTGATCGACGGCCTGGTCGTCAATTTCACGCTGGAGAAAAGCACCTTCCCGCTCGCCGGTTACGCGCCGGCGATTCTTGACGCCTATCTGGCCGGGCTGAACGTTGCGCCGCCGACGCTTTCGGCAAGCCTCACGACGTCCGCGCGCTGACGTAAGCCTCGAAGTCGGCGAGCGGCAGCGGCCGGCTGAACAGATAGCCCTGGAACGCGCGGCAACCGTTTTCGATCAGGAAGTCGCGCTGGCCTTCCGTTTCGACGCCTTCGGCGATCACCGACAGGCCGAGGTTCTGGGCGAGGACGACGACGGTGCGCGCGATGCTGGCGTCGTTGGCGTCGGTCAACACGTCGCGCACGAACGAGCGGTCGATCTTCAGCTGGTCGAGTGGCAGGCGCTTGAGGTAGGAGAGCGAGGAATAGCCGGTGCCGAAGTCGTCGAGCGAGAAGCCGGTGCCCTGTGCCTTGAGCCGGTTCATTTTCTCGATCACGTCCTCGACGTCGTCGAGCAGCAGGCTCTCCGTCAGTTCCAGCTTGAGTCGCTGCGGGTTGGCGCCGCTGCGTTCAAGCGCCGAACTGACCTGGAAGACGAAATCGACGTTGTGGAACTGGCGGGCGCTGACGTTCAAGGCTAGCGAAAGCGATGCCATCTCCGGTCGCGTGTTCCATTCGGCGAGCTGTCGGCACACGGTTTCCAGAACCCATTCACCGATCGGGATGATGAGCCCGGTTTCCTCGGCGGCGCGGATGAATTCGTTCGGTGGAACCAGTCCGCGCGTCGGGTGCTGCCAGCGCAGCAAGGCTTCGCCGCCGATGACCCGGTTTTCGGCGTCGAGTTGCGGCTGGTAATGGAGGACGAACTGTTGTTCCTCGATCGCGTGCCGCAAGTCGACCTCGAGCGCCGCGCGCGCGGTGACCGCGGCCTGCATGTCCGGATCGAAGAAACGCAGCGTGTTGCGTCCGGCGGCCTTGGCCTGGTACATCGCGGTGTCGGCGCGTTTCATCAGTTCGTCGACGCCAAGCGAGTTGTCGATGAACAGCGCGATGCCGGCGCTTGAGGTGCAACGATGGCTGCCCATGTTTGGTGCCCCGCCAGGGGGCGCCAGATCGAGCAGGTAAGGCTCGTTGAGCTGGGACTGGATCTTGCGCGCGACGCTCTCGGCCTGCATCGCGGCGAGGCCGGAGGCGTCGAGGTCTTCGAGAATGACGACGAACTCGTCGCCGCCCATGCGCGCCACCGTGTCGCCTTTACGGATGCAGCTTTCCAGGCGACGGGCGGCGTCCACCAGCAACTGGTCGCCGACATCGTGGCCGAGCGTGTCGTTGAGCGTCTTGAAATTGTCGAGGTCGATCAGCATCAGCGCCCCGTGCCGGTGATGGCGGGCGCTGCTGGTCAGGGCGCGCCCCAGCCGGTCGAGCATCAGGCGCCGGTTGGGCAGGCGGGTCAAGGCGTCGTAGAACGCCAGCTTGCGGATTTCTTCCTCGGCGGCCTTGCGGAAGGTCACGTCGTTGAACACCCCGACATGACGCTCCACCTCGCCCGAGTGTCCGACGACGGCTGTCACGGTGATTTCGACCGGGAACACCTCGCCGTTCTTGCGCCGGTTCCAGACCTCTCCCTGCCAGTAATGCTGCTCTTCCAGGCTGCGCACGATGGTCTCGTAGGCGTCCTTGCCGTCGATGATCGGCTTGACGAGCGCGGCGTTCTTGCCCAGCGCTTCTTCCCCGGAATAGCCGGTGATCAGCTGGAAAGCACGGTTGACGGCGACGATGGTGTGTTCGGCGTCGGTGATCATCACGGCGTCGGCGGTGTTTTCGAAGACGGTCGCGGACAGGCGCAACTGATCGGCGGCGAGGCGTTTCTCGGTGATGTCTTCAAAGACCCAGATGCTGCCCTCCTGCGGCCTGCTCGGGTCGAGCGCGCAACCGCGCAGCAAGGCCCAGAAAGTCGTCCCGTCGCGACGCTTGAGCTGCAGTTCTTCTTCGAATCCACCGTTTTGGGTGGCGATCGCCTGGTACGCCCGGACGCCGATTTCGACGAACTGTTCCTCGGAAACGTAGAGGATGCGCGAGCGCTGACCCGTCATCTCGCCGGGGCCGTAGCCAAAAATCAGTTCGGCATGCCGGTTGGCCAGCTCGATGACACGCTCGCGCGCGAAGATGACGCCGACCTGGACGTTGTTGAGGATGGCTTGTTGTTCGGCGAACGATTCCTTGAGACGTCCGCGCATGCGGTCGAGCTGCCGGGCGAGGCGGCCGATTTCGTCGGGCTGGCTCCAGTCGATCGGGTGCTCCAGGTCGCCCTCGGACAGCTGGTTGGAAAAGTCCATCAGGCGTCGCAGCGGGCGCAGCACGCGTTTGCGCAGGGAAATGATGATCAGCGCGAGCGAGGTGGCGAACATGCCGATGAACAACAGGTAGTAGGCGCGCCTGTCCTGCTCGAATTCGCGCTGGCGCAGGCCGTCGTCGATCTCCAGTTCGACGCTGCCGACTTCGACGTCGCCGGCGACGATCGGCTGTTTCGAGCTGCGCGCGGCGCCGGTGCGGCGCTCCGGGCGTTCGACCTGCAGGATGAGCTCGTCCGCCGGATCGCGGATCGTCAGCCGCACGACGCTCGGGTCGAGCAGGGCCGATTCGGCGATCGTGCCGGTGCCGCGCGAGTCGATATTCCACACCGGATCGGCGAGGCTCGTGACCAGCAGCGTCAGCTTGTCCTCGAGATGCCGTTCCATTTCCTTGTCGATCTGCGTCTGGCGCAGGCTGGACAGCGCCAGGCCGCCGATCATCGCCGGCAGAAGCAGGCCGGCGCACAGAGCGATCACGATGCCAAAGCTCAGACGGCTGGAGTTTCCACCGGTTGCGAGCGCATGTAGGCGTTCCAGGAAAGATCGGACGAATGGCATGAAGATCAGGCGCCGTGCGGGCAACGGGCTTCGTTAGGTAGCCGTACTATATCGCACGGTCGGTGGCGATACCAATACAGGGCAATCGCATGAATGCCGTACGCATCAACTCCTCCCCCCTTCAAGGGGGAGGTCGGGAGGGGGATGGGGTTTTCTGGCGGTTGTTTCGTCGATCAAACTGCCGTTTGCGCCCCATCCCCACCCCATCCCGTCCAATCGCAAACGTCGCTTTCGCGACCTTCCCCTTGAAGGGGAGGGAGAGGCCGTTCATGCGATTGCCCTGGATACCAATACGAGTAGCACAAGAAGCTTCGGGGCGCGGAGTATACTTCGCCCACCTATTCCAATGGAGAAGTTCATGGCCGCGTTTCCCGATACCGTCAGCATGGCGATGTTCTGCGACTTCGAAAACGTTGCGCTCGGAGTGCGCGATGCGAATTATGAAAAGTTCGATATCAAGCCGGTGCTCGAACGCCTGCTGCTCAAGGGCAGCATCGTGCTCAAGAAAGCCTATTGCGACTGGGATCGCTACAAGGGCTTCAAGGCGGCGATGCACGAAGCCAACTTCGAGCTGATCGAGATCCCGCACGTGCGCCAGTCAGGCAAGAACTCGGCCGACATCCGCCTCGTCGTCGATGCACTCGACCTCTGCTACACCAAGTCGCACGTCAATACCTTCGTCATCGTCAGCGGTGACTCGGATTTCTCGCCGCTGGTTTCCAAACTGCGCGAGAACGACAAGTACGTGATCGGCGTCGGCGTCAAGCAATCGACCTCCGACCTGCTGATCGCCAACTGCGACGAATTCATCTTCTACGACGACCTCGTGCGCGAGATCCAGCGTTCGGCCGCGCGTCGCGACCCCAAGCCAGCGGCAAAGCGCTCGCCGGAAGAAGACAAGCGGCGCAAGGAAGAAATCGACGCACGCAAGAGCGAAGCGGTCGAACTGGCGGTGTCAACCTACGAGGCGCTGGTCACCGAGCGCGGCGACGGCGGCAAGATCTGGGCGTCGATGCTCAAGAACGCGATCAAACGCCGCAAGCCCGATTTCAACGAGAGCTATTACGGCTTCCGCGTCTTCGGCAACCTGCTCGACGAGGCCCAGGCACGCGGTCTGCTCGAAGTCGGGCGCGACGAAAAGTCGGGCGCCTTTGTCTCGCGCAGCCTGGCCGCGCCGCGTAGCGAGGCGCAACCCGTCGAGATCGCTTCGGCCGAGACGGCGACCGTTGAAGAGGCCGCCGCATCAGCCGTGCCAGAAGCGACCGGCGCCGAGATTCCGGCTTCCGTTCCGGTTGAGCCGAAACGCCGCAGTCGCGGCGGCAGCAAGCGTTCCGCTTCGGCCAAGGCTAAAGCGCAGGCGGAGGCCGGCGCCGCACTGGTCGTCGATGTACCAGCCTTGCCGCAGGCACCTGCGGCCGAGTACGTCGCAGGTGCCGTGGCAGATATCTTGGCAGATGCCGTCGAGTCCAAGGCAGCGGTCGCCGCCGGCGGTGAAGCACCGACGGCTCCGGACGGCGCCGTTGAGCCGCCCACCGCCGAGGTTCGCCCGGAAAAGAAGCCGGCGTCGCGCAACCGCCGTCCGCGCAAGCCCAAAGCCGCGCCCGAGGCCGCCGGCTAGGCGGGACGCCGCAGGCTGCGCTGGATTGCCGGTCTTGATCGATGAGGCAGGCGGCGTCCATGCCCGATTTGCTGATCGTCTACTCGACCGTCGACGGGCAGACGCTCAGGATCTGCGAGCGCATGAAAACCGTAATCGAGTCGTTGGGTAGCCGGGTAACGCTGGCTTCGATCGATGATCACATTCCCGGGTTGAACGCCTTCGACACCATCGTCATCGGCGCCAGCATCCGCTACGGCAAGCACCGGCCGTCGGTCCTGGCTTTCGTCGAAGCCAACCGGAGTATTCTCGACAGCACGCCGAGCGCCTTCTTCTCGGTCAATATCGTCGCGCGCAAGGCGGAAAAGAACCAGCCGGAAACCAATCCCTACGTCCGCAAATTCCTAACCCAAACTTCGTGGCGGCCGACGCAGCTTGGCGTTTTTGCCGGCCGCCTCGATTATCCGCGCTACCGGTTTTTCGACCGGCAGATGATTCGCCTGATCATGTGGATGACGGGCGGGCCGACAGATCCGGCGACCATCGTCGAATACACCGATTGGGGCGCGGTCGAGGCCTTTGCCCGAGGACTGCACGATCGACGCTGACCCGGACGGCGGAACTCGTTTGCCGCACCGGTATCAGAGGGTCGAAGTGCGCAGCCGTATCGACGAATCTGTTCTGAAGGGAGCGACCATGTCTGAAACCGGCGGTTTACAAGAAAGGTTGCTTATCCCGACCCGCGACGCGCTGCTCGGCGAGGGAATGACGATCCGTCGCGCGCTGCCGAGCGCGCAGCGGCGCATGATCGGCGCCTGGTGTTTTCTCGATCACTTCGGCCCGGTAGACGCGACGCGCGGCGAAGGGCTGCGCGTCGGACCGCATCCGCATACCGCGTTGCAAACCTTCACCTGGCCGCTGGCCGGGGAAATTCTCCACCGCGACAGCCTCGGCTATGAGCAGATCATCCGTCCCGGCCAGGTCAACCTGATGACGGCCGGGCGGGGCATCAGCCATTCAGAGGAGTCGCCGTCTGTTCGCTCAGCGCAACTGCACGGCGCGCAATTGTGGATTGCGTTGCCGGAGAACCAACGCCACTGCGAGCCGGCTTTCGAGCACTACCCCGAACTTCCGGTCGTCGAGCGTGATGGTTTTCGCATCACCGTGCTGGTCGGCGAAGCGTTCGGCGAGCGTGCGCCGACGCGTGTGTTCTCACCTATGCTGGCGCTGGATCTCACCAGCAACGGTGAGGCGGCCACGACACTGGCGCTACCGGCCGATTTCGAATTCGGGGCGCTGATGCTCGAAGGGCAGGGCTGCGTCGACGGTCAGAACGTGAAGGTCGGCCAGTTGCTCTATCTGGGCAGTGGGCGTGATCGCTTGCCCTTGCGCAACGCTGAACCGGGCGGCTCCTTCCGTCTGCTGCTGATCGGCGGTGCGCCCTTCGGCGAGGAGATTCTGATGTGGTGGAATTTCGTCGGACGCAGCCGGTCGGAGTTGGCGCAGGCCGTCATCGACTGGAACGCCGGCGATCCGCGCTTCGGTTCGGTACGCGGTTACGCCGGGGAGCGTCTTGTCGCTCCGATGACGCCGTGGCCGGCGTTGCGGGTGTAGTCGTGTGTCGGTTAGTCGTGCCGGCGAAGGCGATGCCGCGAGCGAAGCGCGAGCAATTCGTTGGTGACGAGGGCGCCAAGCACCAGCGCGCCGCCGGTGAGTGTGGCAAATGACGGCTGCTCGCCGGCCCACAGCCAGGTCCAGGTGACGCCAAAGACCACTTCCAGCAATCCGAGCAGGGCGATCTCCGGTGCGGAGAGTTGCCGGCTGAGGCGCACCAGCAGGAGGCAGGGCGCCGCCAGTTGCACGGTGCCGAGCAAGGCTAGCAGCCCTAGATCGTGCGGTGACGCCTGCAGCGGATAAGCCAGCGGCAGCGTCGCCAGCGCCGAGATGACGGCGCCGATGAAGACGGTCGGCAGCATATCCTGCGGCTTCGGTTGGTCGCCGGTGTCGCGATGATGGCCCACGTGCTGCAGCGTCGTGAAGTTGACGGCGCCCGCCAGCGGAATGGCCAGGGCGACCAGCGAGCCGACGAGCGAGACGCCTTCTCCGATCTGTCGCGCGTACATCCAGGCGATGCCGATGCCGGCGATCACGATGGCGATCCAGGTCCGGCGCGGCAGCCTGTGGCCGAGTAAGGCGCGCGCGAACAGTGCAGTGACCAGTGGGCCGAGCGCCATGATGACCAGGACGTTGGCGACGCTGGTGAGCGTCAGCGCGATCATGAAAGCGGTGAACATCACCGACCAGCAAACTCCCGAAATCCAGACCATGCGCGGCGAGCGGAGGAGGCTGCGCCAGACCGACGGGCCGCGCAGGACTGTCAGGATGACGGTCATTGCCAGCGCGTTGAAAAAGCTGCGCCAGAAGGTGACTTCGAAGCTCTGTGCCGAATCGAGATGGCGGGTGACGACGCCGGCGATGCTCCAGAGCAGCGTCACCAGAATCATCAGTGAAACGGCGCGAGCGTGGGTCATCGAAGTCTTGGGCATGAGGCTGCGGTTGTCGGGCGCGGCGGCGCGAGGAAGGCCGTCACTATAGCGCTAATCACCTGGCTGCGCGGATGACCTCGCCGAGGGCTTGCAACTCGGCCAGCCGCGATGTCGAGCGGCGCGCAACGAGCGCGATCGTGCGGCTCGGGCCGGGTTGGGCCAAGGGGCGCGCGAGCAGGCCGGGGCTGTCCGCCAATCCGCTGTTCACCGCCATTTCCGGGATGAGCGCCAGGCCCAGTCCTGATTCAACCATCTGGATCAGCGTCAGCAGGCTGGTCGCCTCGATGCTTCCCTGCGACTGGCGGGCCGGCTTGCCGCAGGACTGCAGGGTGTGGTCGCGCAGGCAATGCCCTTCTTCGAGCAAGAGCAGGCGTTCGGTTGATTCGGCTGTCATCGCGAACGCGGTTTTGGGTGGAGATTGGGGTGAATTTTGCTGAAGCAGCGGTTCTTCCGCGCTGCCGACGATCCACAACGGATCGTCGAAGAGCGGTTCGACCAGCAGCGTGCCGGTGGCGAAGGGCAATGCAATCAGCGCGACGTCGAGTTGCCCGTCTTCGAGTCGCTCGATCAGATTCGCAGTCAGGTCCTCGCGCAGCGTCAGGCGCAGGCGGGGATAACGCTCGCGCAACAGGCGCAGTGACGCCGGGAGCAGGAAGGGGGCGATGGTCGGGATGATTCCAAATCGCAGCGCACCGCACATCGGTGCCTCGACGCCGGCCGCCCGGTCGACGAGATCCTGCGTGGCGGCAAGGATTTCGCGCGCACGCGCCGCGATCTCGAGCCCGATGGCGGTCATCAATACCGATTGCCGGTCGCGTTCGACCAGTTGCACGCCGAGGATTTCCTCCAGCTCCTTCAGCCCCGCGCTCAAGGTCGACTGCGTGACGAAGCAGGTTTCCGCAGCGCGCGTGAAGTTGAGGTGCGTCGACAAGGCAACGAGGTAATGCAGTTGCTTGAGGGACGGCAGGGCGCTCATCGTCGGTCTCCGTTATCGATTTTGTCGATTATAAGTTCAGATTTTATTCATTGGGAAAGGCTCGCGAGATTACCTATATTGAGGGCGTTGTTAATCACCCCGGAGGTCATCATGAGCTACCCGATCGAATCCAGTCGCAACGAGACAGCGACTTCCCGCGTCGCGCTGCCGAGAGCAAGGCGGGTCGCCGGAATCGCGATCAACGTTTTGGGCGCCATCGTGCTGTTCTCCGAATCGTTCCGCTTTATCAACGCTGGTCTCTGATTTACTTAACCATACCCAACCACAAGGAGAAATGACCATGAGCAAGAAATCGAAGAGCGCTTCCATCAACATCGGCATCAACGACAGTGATCGCGCCAGGATTGTCGGAGGGCTGTCGGCGCTATTGGCCGATAGTTTTACACTGTACATGATGACGCACAACTTCCACTGGAACGTCACCGGGCCACAGTTCAACAGCCTGCACCAGATGTTCATGGGGCAATACACCGAACAATGGAACGCGCTCGATATCATCGCCGAGCGCATCCGCGCCCTGGGACATCCGGCGCCGGGAACCTTCGCGGAGTTTGCCAAGCTGACGTCCGTGAAGGAAGTCAGCGGCGTGCCGAAGGCCAACGACATGGTTCGTCATCTGGTCGACGCGCAGGAAACGACCGCCAGAACCGCGCGCAAGCTGTTCCCGGTCGTTGAGGCGGCCAATGATCAGCCGACCGCCGATCTGCTGACGCAGCGGCTGGAAGTGCACGAAAAGACCGCGTGGATGTTGCGCAGTCTGCTCGAAGACTAAGCGGCCAGAATTTCGCGCAAGGCGGTGATCAGCGCCGCGCATTCCTGATCGGTGCCGATCGAAATGCGCAGGTGCTGGTTGATGCGCGGCTGCTTGAAGTGGCGCACGATGATCTGGCGCTCGCGCAGCTGGGCTGAAAGCGCGGCCGCATCGTGTTGCGGATGCTGGGCGAAGATGAAGTTCGCAGCTGAGGGCAGGACGTCAAAACCGAGTTTTTCAAGCCCCGTGATCAGGGTTTCACGGCTGCGCATGACGGCCTGCCGTGTCTTCTCCAGATGTTCGCGGTCATCCATTGCCGCTGCCGCGCCGACAATCGCCAGGCGATCGAGCGGATACGAGTTGAAGCTGTTCTTGACGCGGTCGAGCGCCTCGATCAGTTCGCTGTGACCAACCGCATAGCCGACGCGCAAGCCGGCCAGTGAGTGCGACTTGGACAAGGTGCGGATGACGAGCAGGTTCGGATAGTGCTGCACGAGCGCAATGGCGGTTTCGCCGCCGAAGTCGATATAGGCCTCGTCGATCACGACGACCGACTGTGGGTGCGCGGCGACCAGACGCTCGATCTCGGATAGCGGCAATAGCTGTCCGGTCGGCGCGTTCGGGTTGGCGAGGATGATGCCGCCGTTTTCGCGCGCGTAGTCGTCAACGCGGACCTCGAAGTTTTCTCCAAGCGGAATGGCGACGCTTTCGACGCCATAGAGGCCGCAATACACGGGATAGAAGCTGTAGCTGATATCCGGCAGCAGAATCGGCTTGTCGTGCTTGAGCAGCGCCATGAACGCGTGGGCGAGGACCTCGTCCGAACCATTGCCGACGAACACGTTGGCCGTTTCGATCGCGCATCCCGGGAAGTGTCGCACCACCGCTTCCTTCAACCGATCGGAATTGGGATCGGGGTAGAGGCGAAGAGTGTCTCCGCCGGCCCCCAGCTCTGCCTGCATCGCAGCCACGGCACGCGGCGAGGGCGGGTAGGGGTTCTCGTTGGTGTTCAGCTTGACGAGGTTTGTAAGTTTGGGTTGCTCGCCCGGCACGTAAGGCGTCAGGCTTTGAACTAAGGGGCTCCAGAATTGGCTCATGAACGGCTCGCAGGGTCGGATGCAGCGGAAGCGTCAGATGGTATCATGCACCGTCCGGTTTGATCTGGCCGGCGGCCGGACTTGGCCGCGGCAGCGTCCCCCGGCGCGTTTGTGACGCTCTTCCTCTCGCAAGTTTTACGTCAATTGTCATGGGGCTTTCATGCGGCAAGCCGAAATCAGCAGAAACACCTTGGAAACCCGGATCACGGTCCGCCTGAACCTCGATGGAAGCGGTCAGTGTCGTTTGGCGACCGGTGTCCCCTTTCTCGATCACATGCTGGATCAGATTGCGCGCCACGGCTTGATCGACCTTGAGGTCGAAGCGCAGGGTGATTTGCATATCGATGCGCACCACACCGTCGAAGACATCGGGATCACAATCGGGCAGGCGCTGGCCAAGGCCGTTGGCGACAAAAAAGGAATTCGCCGCTACGGACACGCCTACGTGCCGCTCGACGAGGCGCTCTCACGCGTGGTGATCGACCTGTCGGGTCGCCCGGGGCTCGTCTTTGGCGTCGAATTCACGCGCGCCACCATCGGCGCGTTTGACGTCGACCTGATCCGCGAGTTTTTCCAGGGGCTGGTCAATCACGCCCTGATGACGCTCCACATCGACAATCTGCGTGGAGAGAACGCACACCATCAAGCCGAAACGATCTTCAAGGCCTTTGGCCGTGCCTTGCGCGTGGCCCTTGAAGCCGACGACCGCGCCGCGGGCGCCATTCCTTCGACCAAGGGTGTGCTGTGATGGCTTCGCCGACCGGTAAAATCGCCGTCATCGATTACGGCATGGGCAATTTGCGTTCCGTCTGGCAGGCGCTGGTGCATGTGGCCGACGGCAAGGAAATCGTTGTGACAGCCGATCCTGCCGTCGTCGCCGGAGCTGAACGGGTCGTGTTTCCGGGGCAGGGTGCGATGCCGGATTGCATGCGTGAGCTTGACGAGCGCGGACTGCGCTCGGCAGTGATCGACGCCGCGCAGACGAAGCCATTTCTCGGCATCTGCATCGGCCTGCAAATGCTCTTTGAACAGAGCGAAGAAGGCAATGTGCCTGGCCTCGGCATTTTCGCGGGTCCGGTCCGCCGTTTTCCGGCCGGGAAAATGGTCGGTGCGTCTGGCGAGAAGCTGAAAGTGCCGCACATGGGCTGGAACCGCGTGTCGCAGACCCGGTCACATGCGCTATGGAATGGTATCGAGGACGGCGCCCGCTTTTACTTCGTGCACAGCTATTTCGTCGATCCGGTCGATCGTGCTTGCATCGCCGGCACCACCGATTACGGCATCCCCTTTACCAGTGCGGTGGCGCGGGATAATATCTTCGCTATCCAATGTCATCCCGAGAAGAGCGCGCAAGCCGGACTGGCCCTGTTATCCAACTTCGTTCGCTGGAATCCCTGAGCAAAGATCGTTTTTCTCGATTCTCGCTTTTCTCAATACCCTTTCCCTCCACTACTTTTGTTTTCCCAAAATGCTGATCATTCCCGCGATTGACCTGAAGGACGGGCAGTGCGTTCGTCTAAAGCAAGGTTTGATGGACGAAGCGACCGTTTTCTCAACTTCACCGGGCGAGCAGGCCGCTCACTGGCTTGAACAAGGAGCGCGCCGCTTGCACATCGTGGATCTCAACGGGGCGTTTGCCGGCAAGCAGAAAAACGAAAGGGCGATCAAGGAAATTGTGACCGCGCTGGGCGACGAGATTCCGATCCAACTCGGTGGCGGCATTCGCGACCTTGACACCATCGAGCGTTGCCTCGACAACGGCGTCAGTTACGTCATCATCGGCACGGCAGCGGTGAAGAATCCGGGCTTCCTGCACGACGCGTGTAGCGCCTTCCCCGGGCAAATCATCGTCGGACTCGACGCCAAGGACGGAAAGGTCGCCGTTGATGGCTGGTCGAAACTGACCGGGCACGACGTGATTGATCTCGCGAAGAAGTGCGAGGACTACGGCGTCGAAAGCATCATCTACACCGATATCGGCCGCGACGGCATGCTTTCCGGCATCAACATCGAAGCGACGGTCAAGCTGGCGCAGGCGCTGACGATTCCGGTGATTGCCAGCGGTGGATTGTCGAACATGGACGACATACGGGCGCTTTGCAGCGTTGAACACGAAGGCGTTGTCGCAACGATCGCCGGGCGCGCCATTTACGATGGCTCGCTCGACTTCGCGGCCGCGCAGGCCGAGGCCGACAGTCTCACCGAAAACTGATTTTTCTTCTTCTGAACGAAAGCACGGTAACCGCTTTGGGCCTCGCGAAACGCATTATTCCCTGCCTTGACGTCACCGCCGGGCGGGTCGTCAAGGGGACCAACTTTGTCGATCTGCGCGATGCCGGCGATCCGGTCGAAATCGCCCGCCGCTACGACGCGCAAGGTGCGGACGAGGTGACTTTTCTTGACATCACCGCCTCTTCCGATCAGCGCGACATCATCCTGCACATTGTTGAAGCGTGTGCAGCGCAGGTTTTCATTCCTCTGACCGTCGGCGGCGGCGTGCGGACCGTTGCCGACGTGCGTCGTTTGCTGAACGCCGGTGCCGACAAAGTGAGCATGAACACCGCGGCGGTCAACAATCCGGATCTCGTCGCCGAAGCCTCGGCCAAGGTCGGCAACCAGTGCATCGTCGTCGCCATCGACGCCAAAGCGGTCGAGCCGGGCAAGTGGGAAGTGTTCACGCACGGCGGCCGCAACCGCACCGGTTTGGACGTCGTCGATTGGGCGCGCCGGGTGCAGCAACTGGGGGCGGGCGAGATCCTGCTCACCAGCATGGACCGCGACGGGACGAAGAACGGCTTCGATCTGGCGTTGACCCGAGCAGTCTCCGAAGCCATCGATATTCCCGTGATCGCCAGCGGCGGCGTCGGTAATCTTCAGCATCTGGCTGATGGCGTGACCGAAGGGCGTGCCGATGCCGTTCTGGCGGCGAGCATCTTCCACTTTGGCGAGTACACCGTCCGTCAGGCCAAGGAATACATGCGCGATCGCGGGATCGAGGTTCGCCTGTGAGCGACCTGGATGCGAGCCGCTACTGGCTCGACGCGCTGAAGTGGGACGAGAACGGAATGATTCCGGCTGTCGCGCAGGATGCGACGAGCGGCCGTGTGGTAATGTTTGCGTGGATGAACCGCGAGTCGCTGGAGGAGACCGTAAAGGGCGGAAACGCCGTTTATTGGTCAAGGTCAAGGCAACGCCTGTGGCGCAAGGGCGAAGAATCGGGCCACTTCCAGCAAGTCAAGTCGATTCGCGCAGACTGCGACGGCGACGTGCTGTTG
>JAGNOM010000078.1 GCA_017990155.1 Propionivibrio sp.
CCGTCAGGACGGTGCGGTGCTCGCCTTCGAAAACCGGCGCCTGACACACCGGCAGTTCACGGCCGATCATCATGCGCGCCAAACTGGCCGGTGTTTCGTCGCGCGGAACCGCCGTGCCGGTGACCTTGCCGTGCCGGATGATCGTCGCGTGATCGCAGAGCGACTTGATTTCGTGCAATTTGTGGCTGATGTAGAGAATCGATACGCCTTCGGAAGCCAGCTGCCGCAATGTCTGGAAGAGGCTCTCGACGGCCTGCGGCGTCAGCACCGACGTTGGCTCGTCGAGAATCAGCACCTGCGGCTTTTGCAACAGGCAACGCACGATTTCGACCCGCTGCCGTTCACCAACGGAAAGGCTATGGACCATCCGAGCCGGATCGAGCGGCAGGCCGTAGCGCTCCGAGACTTCCTTGACCCGCACTGAAAGCGCCGGGATATCGAAGCGCTCATCGAGCACCAACGCAATGTTCTCGGCCACCGTCAGCGTCTCGAACAGCGAGAAATGCTGGAAAACCATCCCGATTCCGAGGCGCCGCGCCTGCGCCGGATTGGCAACACTCACCTCGTGGCCGTTCAACAGGATCGTGCCGGCATCGGCCTTGACCGCACCGTAGATGATCTTCATCAGCGTGCTCTTGCCCGCACCGTTCTCGCCGAGAACCGCGTGGATCTCGCCCGGCATCACCGACAGGTTCACCTCCGAACAGGCGACGATGCTGGGGTAACGCTTGGTGATGTTGAGCAGTTCCAAGCGGGGTAATGGGGCAGTCATGCTTGCTCCGGCAGGAAATAAACGAAATGAGACGGTGCTGAATCTGAAATATGGCGGACGGTCAGTCTGAAGTCGCCCACGATGAGGCGCGAACGCCGCTCGAAAACTGACCGAAAAATCAAAGGCAGAATGATACACGTTTGCTGCCCGGGACTCGACGCAAAACGGCTCCGGACAGTTTGGCCCTCAAGATAAAATGGTCCGTACAATCAATCGCATCCCAGACGCACACATGAGCAAAATCGTCGAAGTCCACCTGCCGAAATACCCTGAATGCTGGTCCAGTTGCGGCAACTGCGGCAGCGGCCTGCTCTCCATCGACGACATTCTGGTTTTCCCCGGCGACCACGTCGATCGGGACGACACGCTACTGGTGCTGGAGACAGGCAAGGTCGCGCTCGACATTCCCTCGCCGTACAGCGGCACCGTCGTCGACCTTTTTGTCGCCGTTGGCGACGAAGTCGTGGAACGGCAACTGATCCTCACGCTCGAAGTGCAACAGACCTGAAACCGAGGGTTACAATCAAAACTCACTCGCGGCCAACACTTAAAAATTCAGTCAGGAGCACGCCATGAACAGCAGCAAAGCCATTTCACTCGTCCTCACCGTCATCGGCGATGATCGTCCGGGCCTTGTCGAGCAATTGGCGACAGCCATCAGCAAGCATGATGGCAACTGGCTGGAATCTTCAATGGCGCATCTATCGGGGAAATTCGCCGGTATCGTCTGCATCGGAATTGCCGAAGCGAAGCTTGAGGCGCTCAAGAAGGAACTATCCGCCCTCCCCGGCCTGCGCATCACGGCCGAGGTTGCCGATTCGGGCGAAGCCCCCGCCGAGAAGCCGACCGGTCGCCGGCTCAAGCTCTCGCTGGTCGGTCACGACCGCATCGGCATCGTGCGCGAAGTGTCGCAGGTGCTTGCCCGCCATGCGGTGAATGTGGAAGACCTGAGCACGCATACTGCCAGCGCGCCGATGTCGGCCGCCATCCTGTTCCATGCGACGGCCGACCTCACCGCATCGCCGACGCTGGATACCCGTGCATTGACCAGCGATCTTGAACAGATTTCCAACGACCTGATGGTCGACATCACGCTCGACGAGACGATTCGCACCTGAGTTCGTCGCCGCTGCAAAACACCCCAAATCCACTGCGCCAACCTGGGGCGAAACATGCCCCACGGCGCGTGCATACGCACCGTATTGGTAACACCACCCTTCGCGATAAGCAGATACTCTTTAGCATTCATCAAGTTAGTCACTGGCACAGTTCTCGCATTGGAGTGCATGTCATTTCAACAAAGTCGAGAAGAAGGCCATGGAAGCCCCGAATTTTTACAATGAAATGCTCGACGCCGACGGCGCCATTCGGCCGCATTACGAGGCATACGTCCGCTGGCTCAACGACATGCCGCCGGGGAAAATCAACGCCAAACGCGCCGAAGCCGATGCCCTGTTTCACCGCGTCGGCATCACCTTTGCCGTGTATGGCGATGAAGGCGGCGCCGAACGGCTGATCCCCTTCGACATCATCCCGCGCATCATCCCCGCCGCCGAGTGGCGATTACTCTCAGACGGCCTGCGCCAGCGCGTGCGGGCGCTCAATGCGTTCATCAGCGACATCTACCACGGCCAGGACATCCTGCGCGCCGGCGTCATCCCGGAGTCGCACATCCTGAGCAATGCGCAGTACCGGCCCGAGATGCAGAACATCGACGTGCCGGGCGGCATCTACGCGCACATCGCCGGCGTCGATATCGTCCGCGCCGGTGCCGGCGAGTTCTACGTGCTGGAGGACAACCTGCGCGTGCCGTCCGGCGTCTCCTACATGCTGGAAGACCGGCGCATGATGATGCGCCTCTTCCCAGAGCTCTTTTCGCGCTACAAGGTCGCGCCGGTCGAACACTACCCGGACTTGCTGCTCGATACCCTGCGCAGCGTCGCACCGCTCGGCGTTGCCGACCCGACGGTGGTCGTGCTGACACCCGGCGCGTTCAACAGCGCCTACTTCGAACACGCCTTCCTCGCCCAGCAAATGGGCGTCGAACTCGTTGAAGGCAAGGATCTGTTTGTCGAGGACGAGCAGGTCTTCATGCGCACGACGCAGGGACCGCAGCGCGTCGATGTCATCTATCGGCGTATCGACGACGACTTCATCGACCCGCTGGCCTTCAAGCCGCACTCGATGCTCGGCGTCCCCGGCATCCTCTCGGCCTACCGCGCAGGACGTGTCACGCTGTCCAACGCCATCGGCACGGGCGTCGCCGACGACAAGTCGATCTACCCCTACGTGCCGGACATGATCCGCTTCTACCTTGGCGAAACACCGTTGCTCAACAACGTGCCAACCTGGCAATGCCGCAAGCCGGAGGATCTGGCGCACGTCCTCGCGCACCTGCCGGAACTCGTCGTCAAGGAAGTGCATGGCGCCGGCGGCTACGGCATGCTCGTTGGGCCGGCGGCGACGCACGCAGAAGTCGAGGCTTTCCGCGCGCAGTTGATCGCGACACCCGAGCGCTACATCGCGCAGCCGACGCTCGCCCTGTCCAACTGCCCGACCTTCGTCGATGCCGGCATCGCGCCACGCCACCTCGACCTTCGCCCTTTCATTCTGTCCGGACGCGAGATTCGTTTCGTTCCCGGCGGCCTGACGCGCGTGGCGTTGAAGGAGGGTTCGCTGGTCGTCAATTCATCGCAAGGTGGCGGCACGAAAGACACCTGGGTTCTGGAGGAATAATCATGCTCAGCCGCACCGCCGACCACCTTTACTGGATGGCACGCTACATGGAGCGCGCCGAAAACCTGGCGCGCATGCTCGACACCAGCTACCGGACTTCGCTGCTTCCGCAGACGGAAGAAGAGACCGCGACCAACTGGGGAAGATTGCTGCAGATCATGGACATCGAGGCACAGTACTTCGCCAAGAACGCGACGATTTCACCCGAAGCTGTGCTCGACCTGATGGTTTTCGACGCCGACAACCCGTCGAGCATCATCAATTGCCTGCGCGCAATGCGCGACAACGCCCACGCCGTACGCGGAACGCTGACCTCCGAACTCTGGGAAACCAGCAACGCGACCTGGCTCTCGGTGCGCGATGATGCGCGTGACGGCGTTCGCGAGCGTGGCATCGGCGAGTTCTGCGAGTGGGTCAAATACCGCTCGCACCTCTCGCGCGGCGTCACCGTCGGCACCATGCTGCAGGACGATGCGCTGCGCTTCATGCGCCTCGGCACCTTCCTCGAGCGCGCCGACAACACGGCGCGTATTCTCGACTCGAAATTCCTGTCGCTCGAACCCGGCGTATCGCTGGCCGAACCGGCCGTCGATTACTACCCGTGGAGCGCGCTCCTGCACTCGGTTTCGGCGTTCGAGATGTACCGCAAGGTCTATCGCGATCTCATCACGCCGCAGAAAGTCGCCGAACTGCTGATCCTGCATCCGGACATGCCACGGTCGCTCGTGCGCTGCCTGACGGAGGTTTTCCACAACCTCCAGGCGGTGTCAAACAGCCGCTCACGCGAAACGGAACGGATCGCTGGCGAACTCGAAGCCGAGCTTCACTTCGGACGCATCGAGAAGATCGTCGAACGGGGCCTGAACGGCTGGCTTGAGGAATTCCTGCAACGCCTGTTCCGGCTCGGCGGCCGCATCGCCGACGACTTTCTTGTTCCGGTTTCTGCCTGAAACTCTTGCTGAATCCACTGTTGAATCGGAGAACGCCATGCGCCTTCACATCCGCCACGTCACCAACTACCACTACGATGACCCGGTCGCTTATAGCATTCAGCAACTGCGGCTGACGCCGCGTACCGACGCGAATCAGCATATCCTGAAGTGGCAACTCATCACCCCCGGCCATCCGCGTTCACAGACGGATGCTCACGGCAACACGGTTCACACGCTAGTGCTCTCGCAACCGCATCAGGAAATCTCGCTGGTCGTCGAGGGCGAAGTCGAAACCAGCGACGACATCACCCTGCTGCCGCGCGGCTCCGGCTTGTCGCCCCTGGCCTACGTCGCCGCCTCGCCGCTCACTGCAAGCGATGAGAAGATCGATGCGCTGGCACACGAGCATCTGCGTACAAACGGTAAGTCCCTGGGACGCGATGCCTTCATGCGCTTGATGGAAGGCATCCGAGAGAGCATTGCCTACCAACCAGGAATCACCGACGTAACGCACACCGCAGCCGAAGCGCTAAGCCTCGGCCAGGGCGTTTGCCAGGATCAGGCGCATGTCTTCATCGCCTGCTGCCGCGCCTGTTCGATTCCGGCCCGCTATGTCAGCGGCTACCTGTTGACCGATGACGACCAGGCAGCCAGCCACGCCTGGGCAGAAGCCTGGCTGGAAGAGGAAGGTGTGTGGATCAGCTGCGATGTGACGCACGGCCGCTTTGCCGATGGTCGCTTCTGCCGCCTCGCCGTGGGCCGCGACTACCTGGACGCCAGCCCGGTGCGCGGTATGCGTAATGGCGGCAACGGCGAAAAAATGCAGGTCAACGTCGCCGTCACGGATTCACACGAAGCGATTTTCGCTGCCCAGCAATGAATGCCGAGCGGGGCCGCCGCCCCACTCGCCAACACGCTATTCGAACCGGAGAAGCGCCCAAATCGCTAGGGGTCGGGTAAACTTGCGGTCTTCGCTTTTACCGGTTCGGAAAATCCCATGGCCCAGTATGTAATGCAGATGCTCCGCGTGAGCAAGATCGTTCCGCCCAAGCGGCAAATCATCAAGGACATTTCCCTCTCCTTCTTCCCTGGCGCCAAGATCGGCCTGCTCGGCCTCAACGGATCGGGCAAATCGACTGTCCTGCGCATCATGGCCAACGTCGACAAGGAATACGAAGGCGAAGTCCAGCACCTTGCAGGAATCCGAATCGGTTATCTGCCACAGGAACCGCAACTAGACCCGGCCATGACGGTGCGTCAGGAAGTTGAAAGCGGCATGGGCGAAGTCATGGAGGCACAAGCCAAGCTGGAAGCCGTCTACGCCGCCTACGCGGAAGAAGATGCCGATTTCGACAAACTCGCCGAAGAACAGGCGCGACTCGAAGCGATCATCGCCACCGCCGGCTCAGATACCGAAAACCAGATGGAGATCGCTGCCGACGCGTTGCGCCTACCACCTTGGGATGCGTCGATCAAGAACCTGTCCGGTGGCGAGAAGCGTCGCGTCGCGCTGTGCAAGCTGTTGCTGTCGAAGCCCGACATGCTGCTGCTCGACGAGCCGACCAACCACCTCGATGCCGAATCGGTCGAATGGCTGGAGCAGTTTCTCGTGCGCTTCCCCGGCACCGTCGTCGCCGTCACCCACGATCGCTACTTCCTCGACAACGCCGCCGAGTGGATTCTCGAACTCGACCGCGGATGCGGCATCCCATGGAAGGGCAACTATTCGAGTTGGCTGGAACAGAAGGAAGCCCGACTCGAAACCGAGCAGAAGCAAGTCGACGCGCATATGAAGTCGATGAAGCAGGAACTGGAATGGGTGCGCCAGAACCCGAAGGCCCGTCAAGCCAAGAGCAAGGCCCGCCTTTCGCGTTTTGAGGAACTATCCAGCCTCGATTACCAGTCGCGTAACGAAACGCACGAGATCTTCATCCCGGTCGGCGAGCGACTGGGCAACAAGGTCATCGAGTTCAAGGACGTCAGCAAGGCCTTCGGCGACCGGCTGCTGATGGACAAGCTGTCCTTTACCGTCCCGCCCGGCGCCATCGTCGGCATCATCGGCCCGAACGGCGCGGGCAAATCGACGCTGTTCCGCATGCTGACCGGCCAGGAAAAACCCGATTCAGGCGAAGTCGATATCGGCGAAACCGTGAAGCTCGCTTACGTCGACCAGAGCCGCGATTGCCTCGACGGCACCAAGACGGTCTTCGACGAAATCTCGGGCGGCGCCGACATCCTCACCGTCGGCAAATATGAAACGCCGTCACGCGCTTACATCGGCCGTTTCAACTTCAAGGGCGGCGATCAGCAGAAGTTCGTCGGCCAGCTTTCCGGCGGCGAGCGCGGCCGGCTGCACATGGCCAAAACGCTGATTTCCGGCGGCAATGTGCTGCTGCTCGACGAGCCGTCCAACGACCTCGATGTGGAAACGCTACGTGCGCTCGAAGACGCGCTCCTCGAATTCGCCGGCAGCGTGATGGTCATCTCGCACGACCGCTGGTTCCTCGACCGCATCTGTACGCACATCCTGGCCTGCGAGGGTGAGTCACAGTGGTCCTTCTTCAACGGCAACTATCAGGAATACGAAGACGACAAGAAGAAGCGGCTGGGCGAAGAAGGCGCGAAACCGAAGCGGATTCGCTACAAGCCGATCACACGCTGACGTTTCCGAAAATCATAGTGAAAAAGACCCGCAGATCAGATCTGCGGGTCTTTTTTTAACTCCCCGAAACCCGGAAAACGCCGGGAATCGGTGGATTCCTTGTCTCCAGGCTCACTTCAGTAACGTGGCCGGGAAACCCTATCGGGTGTCAGTGCGTTGCCTTCAGCGTGGCGGCAAAAGCGGCTTCCGTGCTTTCCGGAAACGAGAACTGCATGAACGTGCGGTGGATCTCATCCTCACTCACCATCTCGGCCGGGTCCTGAAAACGAATCCCAAGCGGCCGACCATTCGTCGCCAACGTCGCGAAAGCATAACGCCAACGCTGCGCCTCGGCCAGACGCTCACGCAACTCACGCTCATTGCTGATTGCGACGCCTGCCTTTTTTAGCGATTCCAGAAACTCTTCGAAAGACTCAGTACTCAGACTACCCATCTTCAGCTCCGTTCGATACGGTGGATGGCCACCATGGAGCGAATAACGCCGCTTTTCCTCTGAGGTTGACAAAAGTAATAGACGAACCGGCATCTCGACCCTATTTCACCCCCGAGACCGTCCGTGAAGATTCAAAGGAATGTTTTCAATCAATGACTTACAATAGCACCCCCGCGCCATCGAACACATCCATGATTTCCAACAGAAACGCCCTTGAACTGCTCGCCCCGGCGAAGAACGCCGATTTCGGCATCGAAGCCATCCTCCACGGAGCGGACGCGGTCTACATCGGCGGCCCGGCTTTTGGCGCGCGCGCCAACGCTGGCAACCCGGTCGGCGATATCGAGCGACTGGCGGCATTCGCCCATCGCTACAACGCGCGCGTACTGGTTGCGCTGAACACGATTCTCAAGGACGAGGAACTGGAAGAAGCGCGTCGGCTAGTCCGGCAGGTTTACGAGGCCGGCGCGGATGCGCTGATCGTGCAGGACATGGGGCTGCTGGAACTCGATCTGCCGCCGATCCAGCTGCACGCTAGCACGCAAACCGACATTCGCAGTGTTGAAAAGGCGAGGTTTCTCGAAGACGTCGGCTTCTCGCAGATGGTTCTGGCGCGCGAGCTTTCGCTCGAGCAGATCCGCAACATTGCCGAGAAGACGACGGCGACGCTCGAATTCTTCGTCCATGGCTCGCTTTGCGTCAGCTACAGCGGCCTGTGCAACATCAGCCATGCACAGACGGGGCGCAGCGCCAATCGCGGCGACTGCTCGCAGGCCTGCCGCCTGCCCTACTCACTCGCGGACAAGGACGGCGAGGTCATCGCCGAGGACAAACACCTCCTGTCGCTCAAGGACAATAACCAGAGCGACAACTTGCGCGCGCTCATCGCGGCCGGAATCAGCTCGTTCAAGATCGAAGGCCGCCTGAAGGACTTGTCCTACGTCAAGAACATCACGGCGTATTACCGCCAGCAGCTCGATGCAATTCTGGCCGAACTGCCGGATTGCCGACGCAGTTCCTCCGGACGCAGCACCTTTCTGTTCACGCCGCAACCGGAGAAGACGTTCAATCGCGGATCGACCGACTATTTTGTCAATGAACGCCACGACGATGTCGGCGCCTTCGATTCTCCCAAGTTTGTCGGTGAGAAGATCGGCGAGATCGTCAAACTCGGACGAACAAGTTTTGACGTCAGCACCGATCGACCGCTGCACAACGGCGACGGAATCACCTACTACAACGCCAGGCAGGAACTCGTCGGCATGCGTATCAACCTCGCCGAAGTTGTCGGAGGCGCATACCGCCTGACGCCGTCGCTCACCGATGGCCGACTTCCGACCGATCTGCAGGTTGGCACCGTGCTGTACCGCAACCGTGATCAGGAATTCGAAAGACTGCTGGAGAAGAAGTCGGCTGAGCGACGCATTCCGGTCCACATTCGCTTTGAGGAAACAGCAAGCGGCTTCGCCATCAGAATGACGGACGATGAAGGCATCAGTGCCGAAGCGCATGTTGAGCACGCCAAGGAAATCGCCCAGAACCCCGAACGCGCCCTGCTGACCCTGCGCGAAAACATCGGCAAGCTCGGCAACACCCTCTACAGCGCCGAACAGATTGATCTCGCCGTGACCAACCCGTGGTTCATTCCCGCCTCTGCGCTCAACGCCCTGCGCCGCGACGCCGTCGATGCGCTGGATCGTGCGCGTCAGACAGCGTACCGGCGACCGGCACGCCGCGCGCCGATCGATCCGCAGGCGATCTATCCGGAAGACGCGCTCAGCTACCTCGGTAACGTCTACAACGAAAAGGCCCGGGCTTTCTATGAAAAGCACGGCGTCAAACTCATCGAACCCGCTTTCGAGTGCCATCAGGAAAAGGGCGACGTGTCACTGATGATCACCAAGCACTGCCTGCGCTACAGCTTCAATCTGTGCCCCAAGCAGGTCAAAGGCATTCGTCCGGACCCGATGATCCTGATGAATGGGAGCGAGAAGCTGACCTTGCGCTTCGATTGCAAGCCGTGCGAAATGCACGTCATCGGCAAGC
>JAGNOM010000371.1 GCA_017990155.1 Propionivibrio sp.
GCCCGGATACGCCGGCGTGATCTGGAACATGGGGACGACGACATAGGCCACCGCCGCAAGCAGCACCGCGCCCCAGCCGACAAATCCCCAGACGAGATGAATGTCGGTCAATTCCATCAATGGCACGTCCAGCGACCAACCCAATGACGCCGTCAGCGCCACGCCCAGGCTGACGGTCACGGCCAGCCCGAAGAGAGCGTGCTTCAAACCCTTGATCGAGGCACTGGTCGAGGGCACGCCGCGCAGCGCAAAAAGCGCGGCGCCAATGAACACTGCGGTCCCGGCGCCAAGAATCAGGGCCGCAGCTTTGAACCACGTCGGGTCAAAGGTCAGAAAGGCGGCCACCAGCAGCAGCGTACCGAGATTCAAAGCGACATGAACGGCCGCTGCCAGCCGGATGGGCTGCGTCAGGTTGGCACCGGCGACCACGGGCAGAATCTGGATCAGCGCACCGAGCATCACTTGCAGCATGAAGCCGATGGTCATCAGATGGGTCAGCGCCAGGACGCCCGGCGTCCAGCGCGCGGCCAGCATGTCCGGCCCTTCCCAGAGCAGTAACAGACCGGCGAGAATGCCGAACACCGGCGCCGTCAGGAAGAAACGAAACGGTGCCGCAATCGGCGGCGATTGATCGTAGGAAAGCAGCGCCTGCATTACGCTTCAGACGCCTGCGCGACGCTCACGGACAGGGGGAAACCGATTTCCGGACACTTTTCGAACACGGCCATCCGTTCACTTCGCCGGCTTGTGCCAGATCAGGATCTCGACCGTTCCGTCATCCTTGCGCTCGGTCTGCCAGGCATAGCCGTTGAGGTCCAGCGCCCGGTAGAGCGGATGCGGCTCGCGGCCGAGGATGAGCATGACCTTCTGCCCCGGCGAAATGGCGTCGAGCGCATCCATGGTCTGCACAAAAGGTTCCGGCGGCTCAAGGTTACGGCCGTCGACGACCTTGGCGACTCCGTCAGCCGTTGATTCGGTCATTTAGCGGGTGCCCTCGTTTCTATCTGCTATTCAGGCCGTTCTTCAATGCCAGGAGAAGCTGCTCAACCCGACGGCTCAGATGCTGGTCGCACATCGGGTAGAGGATATTCTCCTCCTTCATGTTGTGCTGCTGCGCCATGATCAGCAAAGTCTCGGCATAGCCCGAGTAGTCGTCGGCATCGCGCGCTGCAAGAGAGACCTCCGCCGCCGCCAGGAGTTCGCGCATCTGGCGATGCTCACTGCGCATCACCTGCGTCGGACCCATCGTCATGCCCGTCTGCGCCTCGAACTCGGGAAACAGCGTCCCTTCCTCAAGGTCGAAATGGTTCAGCATGGCCGCGCAGAAGCGTGCGAAGGCGGCGTCTGCCTTGTCCCAATCGCCGGCCGCAACGGCTTGTTCGACCACCGCAAACAGGTCGTCGCACTGCCGATGGTCATCAGTCAACAATTCCCGGATCGTTTCCATAAATACCTCAATACGCGTCATTCAATCGATGAACGAATTCTCCAGCGATTGGCCGCGAACCGTATTGACCAAGATCAAAACGACGACAAACAGTAAGGGTATTGGAAGCGCCCGGTGCCGGCCAAACAGCACGTGACGTGTCCATTGTCCTTCCCCTGATTTTGTCTATAGTGGAAACAGGCTCCTCACAAAAAGAAAGGCGTCATCATGTTCAAGCACATCCTTGTACCGACCGATGGTTCCCAATTCTCGCAGGACTCCTGCCGCCGCGCCGTGTCCTTCGCCAAGGAAGCCGGCGCGAAGATCACGGCGTTCTACGCCAAACCCGAGTATCCGGTCACCTACTATGGCGAAGGTGCGCTGATCGACTCGACGACGCCAGAGCAGTTTGCCGAGCTCGCCGAAACACAGGCGAAGGAGATTCTCGGTTTCGTCGAGAAAATGTGCAGTGAAGCGGAGGTCGAATGCTCAACGATGTCGCTCACCAACGACATCGTCTACGAAGGCATCATCGAGGCCGCGACCAAGAGCGGATGCGACCTGATCTTCATGGCCTCGCACGGACGGCGCGGCCTGAGCGGCCTGCTGCTCGGAAGCGAAACGCACAAGGTGCTGACGCACACCAAGATCCCGGTATTGATCTACCGCTGATTCACCCGTATTCAGGCGCCTGCCGGAGCGGGCGCCTTGCGCAGCAGTCGCGGCTCTTCAAACAGCGACACAATCTCGACCCGATGAATATCCGGGTTGTCGGGCACCACATACAGCACCGGCGTCATCAACTCCTCGAAAATCCCGCGCAGGCTGCGCGCGCCGGTCTTGTACTCGATGGCGATTTCGGCAATCTGCTCGAAGACGCGCGGCGCAATCGCCAGTTCGACGCCCTCAGCGCGAAAAATCGCTACGTACTGCCGGTAGATCGAGTTCTTCGGCACGCTCATGATCTTGACCAGCATCGCCTTGTCCAGGTCTTGAAAGCGCGCAACGATCGGCAAGCGCCCCGTGAACTCCGGGATCAGGCCAAATTCGAATAGGTCGGTCGGCTTCACCCGCTTGTTGAGTCGATCGAGAATGTTCTGGTTGTCGTCGCCCGACGTCGAAATGAAGCCAAAGCCGTGCGTCTTGGACATGATGTTCTCCAGCCCGACAAACGCGCCGCCGCAGATGAACAGGACGTTGCTGGTATCGAGGTACTGACCGTCTTTCAGCTTGACCGGCGCTCCTTCCATGATCTTCAACAGCGCGTGCTGGACGCTCTCGCCGGAAAGCATGCGCGCCTCCGCTTTCGTCGCCTTGAGCTTGTCGATCTCGTCGATGAAGACAATGCCGAGCTGCGCTTTCCGGAGGTCGCCGTTGGCCTTGTCGAGCAATCGTTGCAGTACGGCTTCGATCTCCTCGTTCACGTACTTGGTTTGCGCCAGCGACGTCGCATCGGCCGTCACGAACGGCACGCCGAGCATGTGCGAGAGCGTCTCGCACAAGAGCGTCTTGCCGGTACCCGACGATCCGATCAGCAGCACGTTGCTCTTGGCGATCGAACCGCTGTTTTGCAGGACGGTCGAGATCTTGCGGTAGTGCGAGTAGACCGCGACGGAGACAATTTTCTTGGCCTCGTCCTGACCAATCACGTACTGGTCGAGATACTTGACGTTGCGGCTGGGCGTGGTTTCTTTGTTCAACAAGAGAATCACCTACGGCGCTGTATCAATGACGATTGGCAAGGC
>JAGNOM010000372.1 GCA_017990155.1 Propionivibrio sp.
CGGCGTAGCGGCTACAAGGCGGGCCCGCCCCAGATCATGCGCTTGGCGACGAAGTGACGCAGTGGCGGCGCGAGATCGAGCGCCAGCAAGCCGAGGCCGCGCGCCAACCTTAACGGCGGGATGTCGTTCGAGAACAGGCGGACGATGCCGTCGGTGAAGGCCATGCTGCCGCGCCGATCGGTCTGCCGGCCGCGCGCGTAGGCGGCCAGTGCCGTCGGGTGGCCGGCGTCGGGCTGCTGCTCCAGGCCGTCGAGCAGCTTTTCCGCGAGTTCCCACGCGTCGCGCAGTCCGAGGTTGAAGCCCTGTCCGGAAACCGGATGCAGCGCCTGCGCCGCGTTGCCGATCCACACCTGGCGCGGCTGCGTGAGGTGTCGGCGCACGCGCAAGGCGAGCGGATAAGCGGCGCGCGGCCCGGTGCGGACAAAATCGAGACGCGTACCGAACTGCGTGCGCAGGGCGGCGAGGAATTCATCGTCGCCCAGCGCGAGGAGTCGTGCGGCCTTCGCCGGCGGTACGGTGAATACCACCGAGTAATCTTCGCCGATGGGCAACAGCGCGAGCGGGCCGTCGGGCGTGAAGCGCTCCCAGGCGCGGTTGCCGTGCGGCGTGGCGGGGCGGACTTCGGCGATTACCGCGTGCTGGCCGTAATCGCTGACGCTGACGTCGGGGTCGTTCTGCGGCGTCCCTTCGGCGTGGACGACGAGCTTTGCCGTGATCTGTTGCGTGACGTCGCCGCGGGTGATCGTGACCAGCGCGCCGTCATCGTTGGTGGCGATCGTCGCGACCTGGCCCGGTTCCAGCCACTGCGTCGCCGGGACGCGTGCGTCGAGTGCGGCGGCGAGGACGTGGTAGCGCATGACGTAGCCGAGCGCCGGCGTACCGTAGTCGCTGGCGTTGATCATCGTGCGGCCAAAACCGCCGCGCTGCGAAACGTGGATTTCCTTGATCAGCGTACCGGCGGCCGCATTCCAGGCATCCAGGCGTTCGAGCAACTGCCGGCAACCGTGCGAGAGCGCCAATCCGCGCGGGTCGTCGGCCCAGGCGCCGCGCGGGCGGCGGTCGAGCAGATGGATGCGCTGGCCGCTGTCAGCGAGCGCCAGCGCGAGCGTCATGCCGACCGGGCCGGCGCCGAGGACGAGGATGTCGGTATCCAGAGACTCTGTAGCGGCTTTATCCATCGTGACGCATCACTTCCTCGATTTCGGCGATGCTCTTCGGCGCCGTGGTGTAGACGTCGCAACCGTCCTCGGTGACGAACACATCGTCCTCGATGCGGATGCCGATGCCGTGCAGGTGCGGCGGCACATTTAGCGCCGGGCGGATATACAGGCCGGGTTCGACGGTCAGTGCCATCCCGGGTTCGAGCTTGATCCAGTCGTCCCCGGTCTTGTAGTCGCCGGCATCGTGCACGTCGAGCCCGAGCCAGTGGCCGGTGCGGTGCATGTAGTAGGGCTTGTACGCACCGCTTTCGATCAGGCCATCGACCGTGCCATCCAGCAGTCTGAGATCGATCATGCCCTGAACGAGCACCCGCAGCGCCGCGTCGTGGTACGCGCAAAACGGGGCGCCGGGTTTGATCGTATCGATCGCCGCCTGTTGTGCGGCGAGGACAATCTCATAGGCGTCGCGTTGGGCGCCACTGAAACGTCCGCTGACCGGGAAGGTGCGCGTGATGTCGGCAGCGTAGCCTCCCAGCTCGCAGCCCGCGTCGATGAGTACCAGCGCGTGTTCGGAGAGCAGCTTGTTGTTATCGATGTAGTGCAGCACGCAGGCGTTGGCGCCGCCGGCGACGATCGGGTTGTACGAATGGCCGTCGGCACCACGTTTGCGGAACTCGTGAGTGAGTTCGGCTTCGAGCTCGTATTCGGCCTGGCCGGGCCGGCAACTGCGCATGGCGCGGGCGTGGCCGGCTGAAGTGATGTCTGCGGCGCGGCGCATGAGGTCGATCTCGTGCGCGTCCTTGAGCGAGCGCATGCGATCGAGCGGCTGGTGGAGGTCGTGGACCTTCGATGGCGCCTGCTTGCCGGCGCGTACCTGCGCTCGCACGGCATTCAGCGCAGCAACGATCTTTGCGTCCCAAGCCGTATCGTGACCGAGCGCGTGCCACAGCGCTTCGTGGTTGGCGATCAGGTCGGGAAGCATCGCGTCGAACAGGCTGAACGGATAGGTCTCGTCGAAACCAAATGCGTCGCGCGCGGCGTCCGGGCCGTAACGGAAACCCTCCCACACCTCGCGTTCCTCATTCTTGTCGCGGCAGAAGAGGATCGACTTCTTCTGCCGGCCGCCGACCAGAACGATCACCGCTTCCGGCTCGGGAAAGCCGGAGAGGTACCAGAAGTAGCTGTCGAAACGGTAAAGATGGTGCGAGTCGCGGTTACGCACGCGTTCCGGCGCGGTCGGGATAATGGCGACGCCGTCGCCGATCTGCTTGAGCAGTGCGTCGCGGCGCGACGAGTAGGGTTCGTGTTTCATGGGTTTCTGCGTAGTTCCTGATCCAGTTCGTCGAGGCGTGCGGGGGTTCCTACGTCGACCCAGCGGCCGTGATGACGTTCCCCGGTGACGATTCCTTTGGCGATGGCGGCGTCGAGCAGTGGGCGCATTTTCATGACGGCACCGGCCGGGACTGTAGCGAAGAAGTCGGGCGAGAAGACGCCGGTGCCGGCGTAAGTCAGTGTCGGGCCGATACCAGAACTGGCGTAATGAACGGTCTCGCCATCGAGGCAAAAGTCACCACCAGCGTGCTGCGGCGGGTTGGGTACAAAAACCAGATGTGCTTGTTTGCTGGCGAGGGAATGCGCGCGCCGGAAATCCCAGTCGCACCAGACGTCGCCGTTGACCACGAGGAACGGCTCGACGCCAAGCAGCGGCAACGTGTTGGCGATGCCACCGGCCGTTTCCAGCGCACCGGGCGGTTCCGGTGAATAGCGAATCGAGAGACCGAATTGTTCGCCGTCGCCCAGCGCATCGACGATCTGCTCGCCGAGGTGCGAATGGTTGATGATGACTTCCCTGAAACCGCTGGCGGCAAGCCGTTCGAGATGCCAGACGATAAGCGGTTTGCCGCCAGCCATCAGCAGCGGCTTGGGCGTCGTGTCGGTGAGCGGACGCATGCGCTCACCGCGTCCGGCGGCGAGGATGAAGGCCTTCATCAGAAGGTCAGCCCGGT
>JAGNOM010000079.1 GCA_017990155.1 Propionivibrio sp.
TCCTGGAGCGCAAACCGGGCGTAGAGCAAGCGTTCGAGGCGGTGCGCAGTGCCGTGCTCATGGCGATGCGGCAAAAGACCTATGTCACCGCCTTGAGGCAGTATTTGAACCAACTGGCGGGGCAGGCTAGGATCGTTGGCGTCGATATCGAGGCGGCCGACTCGCCGCTCGTTCAGTAGTGATTCAAGCGTCGAATTCTCATGGGGGTAACAGGATGACTGACGACTGTGAAGCAACAATCGCCTCTCCGACCACCGTCAAGCGCCGTGCGGTGGAAGAGGGGTGTTGCATGTGGGCACCGATTCTTCCGCCGGTTGCGGCAATCGAACCGGGATTGAAGGCCGAGCGGGTGGAGGTGTCTGAAAACTCGGTTTACAGCACGTTGGTGAAGGCATCGTAAGGGAAAGGTGTAAATCGCCGCTTATCGGCTAGAAGTCAGTCAATTTGAATACAAAGGATAGCCACGTCATTCCGGCGAAAGCGACCGAAGGAAGTGCAGAGCCCGGAATCCAGAGGCACACCACTGGCTCTGCACTTCCTTGGGTCGGATTCCGGATCAAGCCCGGAATGACAGATTCTGTTGGGTCGTTTTGATTCATCGTGACTGCCTACTAGAAGGACGCGTGGCGGACGATCTGATAGCGATAGCGCGGATTGAAAACGCGGCTACAATTACAAATCTAAAGACAAACTTTTAATTTGTATAAATGCTACTCAGAACAGCATCCGATACCCTGCAGCGGCTCGCACGCGGCTTCCCCATTCTGGCGCTGACTGGCCCGCGCCAATCGGGGAAGACAACGCTCGCACGAGCATGTTTTCCGGATAAGCCGTACGTCTCACTGGAGAACCCCGACGAACGCGAGTTTGCCGATCAAGACCCGCGTCGTTTTCTCGCACGATTTCCCGAGGGCGCCATCCTTGATGAGGTCCAGCGCTGCCCGAGCCTGTTCTCCTGGCTACAGGGGGTTGTCGATGAACGACAGCGGATGGGGGATTTCATCCTGACCGGGTCGTCGCAATTCGATTTGATTGCCGGCGTAACGCAATCGCTGGCTGGCCGGGTCGGTCGGGTCGAATTGTTGCCGCTTTCGGCCAAGGAAATGAGCGTGGGCGGCGTGCTGCCGAAGAACCTCGATGACGTATTGTTTTCCGGAGGCTACCCGGCGTTGTATGACCGCGAATTGTCGCCCGGAGACTGGTTCCCCAATTACGTAGCGACCTACCTGGAACGCGATGTCAGGCAGCTGATTGCCGTGCGCGATCTGACCCAGTTTCAGCGCTTCGTCCGGATGTGCGCCGCGCGCTCAGGACAGATGCTCAATCTCACGGCGCTCGGGGCCGATTGCGGCATCTCGTCGGTGACCGCGCGTGAATGGTTGTCCGTTCTCGAGGCAAGCTATCTGACCATTCGCTTGATGCCGTATCACAACAACTTTGGCAAGCGACTGGTCAAAACGCCGAAGCTGTATTTTCTCGACGTTGGGTTGATGGCTTGGCTTCTTGGCATTCGCGACGCGCAAAGCATCGCCACCCACGCGGCTCGCGGCGCATTATTCGAAACATGGATAGTCTCGGAGAAGATCAAGCAGCGGTTCAACGCGGGGCAGCCGTCCGACCTCTATTTCTGGCGTGACAACGCGGGGCATGAAGTCGATCTGCTTGAGGAAACACCCGCTGGCTTGCATGCCATTGAAATCAAGTCTGGTGCGACGTTTGCCACGGACTGGCTTGCAGGTGTTGCCAAATGGCGAAGCATTGCCGGCGACCAGGCAATTCTGCCGACGCTCATTTTCGGCGGGGATCAGACGTTTGCGCGGGAGCAGTGCCAGGTTGAATCCTGGCGGCATCTGGCCGAATAGGTCCGCCGGAAAAAACGGGGGCCGAAGCCCCCGTTGATCGTTTGCAAGGACACGTGCCGCTACGGAATTACATCTCCGGCTCGTCCTTCTTCGTGTCGTTACCCGCGATGAACGGGCTCCACGGCTGGGCCTTGACCGGGCCGGGCGTCTTCCAGACGACGTTGAACTGGCCGTCGGCCTTCACTTCGCCGATGAACACCGACTTGTGCAGGTGGTGGTTCTTCTCGTCCATCTTCGACATGATGCCGCTTGGCGCCTTGAAGGTCTGGCCCGCCATGGCAGCGATGACCTTGTCGGTGTCGGTCGACTTGGCTTTCTCGACCGCCTGCTTCCACATGTGGATGCCGATGTAGGTGGCTTCCATCGGGTCGTTGGTGACGACCTTGTCGGCGTTCGGCAGCTTCGCCTTCACGGCCCAGTCCTTGTACATCTTGGCGAATTTGTCGTTTTCTGGATTCTTGAGCGACATGAAGTAGTTCCACGAGGCCAGGTGGCCGACCAACGGCTTGGTATCGACGCCGCGCAGTTCCTCTTCGCCGACCGAGAAGGCGACGACCGGCACATCGGTCGCCTTCAGGCCGGCGTTGCCGAGTTCCTTGTAGAACGGCACGTTCGAGTCGCCGTTGATGGTCGAGACGACGGCCGTCTTCTTGCCCTCGGAAGCGAACTTCTTGATCTTGGCGATGATGGTCTGGTAGTCGCTATGACCGAACGGGGTGTATTCCTCCATGATGTCGGCGTCGGCGACGCCTTTGGACTTCAGGAAGGCGCGCAGGATCTTGTTCGTCGTGCGCGGATAGACGTAGTCGGTGCCGAGCAGCACGAAGCGCTTGGCTTCGCCGCCGTCTGCGCTCATCAGGTATTCGACTGCCGGGATGGCCTGCTGGTTGGGCGCGGCGCCGGTGTAGAAGACGTTCTTCTCAAGCTCCTCGCCCTCGTACTGCACCGGGTAGAAGAGCAGACCGTTGAGTTCCTTGTAAACCGGCAGCACCGACTTGCGCGACACCGAGGTCCAGCAGCCGAAGGTGACGGCGACCTTGTCCTTGGTCAGCAGCTGGCGGGCCTTCTCGGCAAAGAGCGGCCAGTTCGATGCCGGATCGACGACGACGGGCTCCAACTGCTTGCCCATCACACCGCCGGCCTTGTTGATTTCCTCGATGGTCATCAGCACGGTTTCCTTGAGCGCAGTCTCGGAAATGGCCATGGTGCCGGAGAGCGAATGGAGAACACCGACCTTGATAGTGTCGGCAGCGTAGGCGGCGAACGAGGCGACGCCCATCGAGGCGAGGGCCGCGGAAAGTACGGTGGCCTTGATGAAAGTACGACGGGATTTCATGGTGTGGCTCCTTGAAGATTAGGCGGGATCGGCAATGTCTTCAGCACCAACATCGTGTGCTGCAGTGCGACGCCAGATTAAGGAGCGCGTGGTTTTCGCGGAATACGTCAGATTGCGTAGTGGGTTGGGCACCACTGGGCCGGATCGGTTTGGCTGCTCCAGAGCACCGCCGTACCGCGACCAAATTTCATCAAATTGCAAAATAGTCGCGACTTTCCTGCAATTTGGCGTTCTGTCGCGTGCAACAGACACGTGGGCTTGTCAGCGAGTAATGCTCTCTCGAACCTCGATCGCATCCTCATTGCGCGGCAGGACGATGGAGTAGCACGCAGGATGATCGGCGTGCCGGAGTTGTTGTCTTTTTTTCGGCTATTGGTGGAACCAAAGCCGTTAAGCCACTATCTTTAGTGCAGATATTTCGTGGAGACCGGCAAGATGACTCTCAAAGCACGTATGTTCATTCTGGGTCTGATTGCCGTTGGAGGAATCGTCTTTGCCGGCGGTTTTGGCATCTATTCGTTATCAGCCTTCAACAGTAAGCTTGAAGGCGATTTGGCCGAAGTACGCGCCGGGGTTCACACGCTGGTATCCATCCAGACTGCGTCGATCGACTTCAAGACGCAGGTTCAGGAATGGAAGAACATCCTCGTCAGGGGGGATGACGAGGAGAACTTCAAGAAGTACGAAAAGGCCTTTTTTGAAAAAGAGGCCGTCGTACAGGTGCGTTTGAAGAAATCGCTCGAGGCCCTCAGGAGTGAAAACGATCCTGCCGCCGCTACCGTGATCGCCGCTCTTGAAGCACTAGCCAAGGATCATCTGGCCCTCGGCGTTGCGTACAAAGAAGCGCT
This sequence comes from Propionivibrio sp., assembly GCA_017990155.1. GTDB lineage: Bacteria > Pseudomonadota > Gammaproteobacteria > Burkholderiales > Rhodocyclaceae > Propionivibrio. The sequence continues at coordinate 4,047 of JAGNOM010000079.1, forward strand.
GGCGGGTTATGACAGAGCCGATCCTGAGGCAGGCAAGAAAACAGACCAACTGGTGAAGGGGAAAGACCGTGCGACGACTGAAGGCTTGAATAAAATCGTGGCCGATCTAGAGGCGAAGGAGTTCGCGCACCTTGACAGTCAGATCAAGTCGGCCAAGGAGGCATATCTCCGGTCTCGCGAACTGCTGGCGACGTTAATGCTCGCCTGTTTTGTCCTGGCAGGGGGGATGGTGTTCGTGACTGTTCGTCAGATCAACCGCCAGATTGCGCTGGTCCAGGACGCCACATCTTCGATCAAGCAAACGCTTAACCTGACGCAGCGGATTCCTGTTTCAGGAAATCATGAGATCACGCACGTTGCGGAAAGCGTGAACGGCTTGCTTGACGAATTCCAGATGGTCGTTCGTCGAATGAAGGAAGCCGGAGGTCACGTTTCAGGGGCATCGGATGAACTGGCGCGTTCAGTCAGCCAGCTTTCTGCGGCCGTTGATCAGCAGAATGAAGCGACCGCATCGATGGCAGCTTCAGTGGAAGAGATGTCGGTCAGCGTGACGCATGTTTCGGATTCCTCGACGACCGCCAAAGAGATCGCTGGCGAATCGTTGGCGAGCGCCGACCGGGGCAAACTGGTCATTGACCGAACCGCGAACGAGATGCTGGAAATGGCCGAAACGGTTAAGGGAACCTCCCAGTCAATGGAATCGCTCAGTAAGCGAACGGAAGAGATCGGCAGCATTGTCGGCGTCATCAAGGAGATTGCAGACCAGACCAATCTTCTGGCATTGAATGCGGCGATTGAGGCCGCGCGCGCAGGGGAGCAGGGGCGTGGGTTCGCCGTGGTGGCCGACGAAGTAAGAAAGCTTGCCGAGCGCACGACCATGTCTACCAAGGAAGTCGCCGATGTGATTTCAGCGATTCAGGGTGAGACGCGCTCTGCAGTCGCTGACATGCATCGTATCGTCGAACAGGTGACCACCAGTGCCGAGGGCGCGACCGAGGCGGGCGAACTGATTGTTCAGATCAGGGAGGGCGCAAGTCAAGTCTTGCAGGCTTCGTCGGAAATCGACAATGCGCTCAAGGAGCAAAGTGTCGCCAGCGGTCAGATTGCCAAGCAGGTCGAGGTGATTGCTTCGATGAGCGAAGAAAACACTTCAGCTATGAGCGAGGCAAATGAGGCCTCCGAAGAAATGAAGCAGCTGTCAACGGAAATGCACAATATGGTCGACCGATTTACGGTTTGACCGCAGACCTGTTTTCGGTACGCTGGACTACCCACCCCGCATCTTGCTCATCGCCAGGTTCGCCGCTGACGTCCGAGTTTCCACGCCGAGTTTTTCAAAAACGTGTTCGAGATGCTTGTTCACCGTGCGTGGGCTGCTGCCGAGGATGTCGCCGATGTCCTTGCTGGTCTTGCCGAGCGTGACCCAGTAGAGGACCTCGGCTTCGCGCTGGGTGAGGCGGAAGACGGCAATCAGCGATTCGATGGCGGAGGCGTCGTTCTCCTCGCGCAGGACGACGAGCCATTCCTGGTCGCCGGTCTGGTCGTGGAAGGTGGCGAGCAGTCGCCGCGTGCCGTCGGCGATGAGCAGCGTGTTCGGTTCGCGGCCGTCACGGCGGGCGGTGTCGGCGTCGGCGATCCAGTCGAGCAGCCGTTGCGGGGTTTCGTCCTCGCCGGTGGCGAAATACTCTTTGAGCAGTTTGCGCGACAGTGGCGTCTGCCAGACGAGTTTGCCGTCGCTGGCGCGCACGGCGACGGTAGCTTGACCGAAGGCGTCGAGCGCGGTGCGCGCCTGTTTCATCTGGCGGGCGTTCTGCATGTGCGCGGCGATACGCGCCAACACTTCGGCCGGGCGAATCGGCTTGGTGACATAGTCGGCGCCGCCGGCGGCGAAGGCAGCGACGACGTGCTCGGTCTCGGTCAATCCGGTCATGAAGACGATGGGGATGTGATGCGTGGCGAAGTCGGCCTTCAGTCGCCGCGCGACCTCGAAGCCATCCATGCCGGGCATCAAGGCGTCAAGCAGAATCACGTCGGGCAGGCTCTTGCGCGCGCGTTGCAGCGCCGATTCGCCGTTGGTGGCGACGAGTACGGTGTAGCCCGATTCGTCGAGCGCGTCGTGCAGCAGGGAGAGGTTTTCCGGGATGTCGTCGACGATCAGGACGATGTCTGAAATGGGGCGGTCAGGAGGCATTTCTGGACTTTCTGAGGACTTCTTTCATGGCATCAAACTGGAAGGTGCGGGCGAGATCGCGCAGCACGCGGACGAATTCGCCGTGATCCGGGCCAAGGCGTTCGATTTCGCCCAGCTTGTTGAGAATGCCGCGCACGTAACCGAGGCTGATCAGTTCGTCGAGTGCCGCCAGGTACTCCGGCGCCGGCGGAACCAGCGCGGCGGGATGGACCGGTCCATGCATCGCAACGGCGGCCGGGGCGCTGGCGGAGACCCATTCGAGGCCGAGTTTGCGGCCGATCCAGTCGAGCAGTTCATCGACGCGCAGGGGCTTGACGATGAAATCCTCCGGGGCGATGCCGACGTCGTTGTCGAGGTTCTTGTCGAAGGCGTTGGCTGAAAGAATCGCGATATGGGCGTCGCTCAGCCGTTGTTGCCGGATGCGCCGAATCGTCTCCCAGCCGTCGATGCCGGGCATCGCCAGGTCCATGAACACCAGATGCGGTGCGAGGCGGGGCAGAATTTGCAGGCACTCGAAGCCGCTGGCCGCCTGTTCGACCTGGAAACCGAGCGGATCGAGCACGTTTTGCAGCATCTCGCGATCAACTTTCTCGTTATCGACGACCAGGATGCGGCGGCGGATACCGACGTAGCCGATACGATTGGCGCGCGGCAGTTCGCGCGTTGTCTGGCCGGAGTGTACATTCGACACCTGCGGCAGGAAGAGGCGAATTCGGAAGTTGCTCCCTTCGCCCGGCGTGCTGCTCACCTGCATCTCGCCACCCATCAGGTCGGTGAGCATGCGCGCAATCGTCAGTCCGACCCCGCTCCCCCCGGCCTGTACGCTGCTGCCACGCACGAAGGGCTCGAAGATGAGTTCCATGTCTTGCGCGGGAATGCCGGGTCCGGTGTCGCTAATGTCGAAACACGCCATATCGCGCAGATATTCGACACGCAGACTGACGCTGCCGCGCTGGGTAAATTTGACCGCGTTGCCGAGCACGTTGATAAGAATCTGGCGGAAGCGCCGCTCGTCGGCGCGTACCACGGCGGGCAATTCGCCGACCGGCTGGTAGTCGAAACCAAGCCCCTTGTTGCGCGCCTGCAGTTCGAACATGTCGATGATCTGTTGCAGCACTTCGGGAAAGTCGAGCGGCTTGACGTCGAGCGTCAGCTTGCCGCTCTCGATGCGTGCGATGTCCAGCGTGCCTTCGATCACCGACAGCAGGTGGTCGCCGCTCTTGCGAATGACGTCCACCGCCTGTCGACGGTTGGGCGGAATGCTCTCGTCGGCATCGAGAATCTGCGCGTAGCCGAGGATGCTGTTGAGCGGCGTCCGCAGCTCGTGGCTGATCGACGTGATGTAGCGGCTTTTCGCCAGATTGGCCTGTTCAGCGGCGTGCTTGGTCTTCTGCAATTGCTCGTCGGTACGCTGGTGCGAGTCGATTTCCTTCATCAGCAGATGGGTTTGCCGGTTCGACTCCTCCTGCGCCACCTGCCGGCTCTTGTGCGTCAGCACCATCCACCAGGCAATGATGCCGGAGAGTAGCAACAGGCCGGAAAAGGCGTTGATGAAGGTTTGCCGCAGATGCGGGATCAAAGCGCTCTGCGTCGGCTCGAGCATCATCACTTCGTGCGTATAGAGCAATCCGAGCAGTCCGGCGAGCAGCGGGACGATGCCGGTCATCAACAGCAGGTAATGGCCGAGCCCGGTTTCGAGGTAGGGAATGACCGGTGCGGGCAGGATGCGTTGCAGCATGCCGTTCCACTGCGCTGCGAGATTGGCGCCGGGCTTGCACAGGTCTTCGCAGCGCGCATCGAGCGAACAGCACAGCGAACAGATCGTTCCACCATAGGCCGGGCAGTGCGCGGTGTCGTTGCTTTCGTACTCGCGTTCGCAGATGCAGCAACGTTGTTTTCCCTTGACGGGATCTGCGGAGCGACGCACGAGGTAGAAACGGCCTTTCGTGTACCACGCGATCAGCGGCGCGGCGATAAAAGCGGCGAGCAGCGCGATGAACGAGGCGTACGGTTGCAGCGTCGTTCCCAACAGACCGAGGAAGGCGGCAACCGAGAGCAGTGAGGCCAGCCCCATCGCGCCGACGCCGACCGGGTTGATGTCGTAAAGATGGCTGCGCTTGAACTCGATGTGCGGCGGCGAGAGGCCAAGTGGCTTGTTGATGACGAGATCGGCGACTACGGCCGTCATCCACGAAATGGCGACATTCGAGAAGAGGCCGAGGATCTGTCCGAGCGCATGGAAAACGTCGAGTTCCATGAGCAGCAAGGCGATCAAGGTATTGAAGACGACCCAGACGACGCGCCCCGGATGGCTGTGCGTGAGGCGCGAGAAGAAATTCGACCAGGCCAGCGAACCGGCATAGGCGTTGGTGACGTTGATCTTGAGCTGTGAGATGACGACAAAAAGCACGGTCACGCCGATCGCCAGCGCGGAATTGCTGAAAACGTGCGAAAAGCCGATCAGGTACATCTGGTTGGGATCGACGGCTTTTTCGGCAGGAATGCCATTGCGCAGGACGAGGTAGGCGAGCAGGGCGCCGCCGAACATCTTGGCGACGCCGGGCAGAATCCAGCCGGGGCCACCGAGCAGCACGCCGAGCCACCAGCGGCGGCGGTTCCTGGCGGTGCGCTCTGGCATGAAGCGCAGGTAGTCGGCCTGTTCCCCCATTTGGGTGACCAGCGCGATGCCGACGGTGAGCGCCGCACCAAAAAGGGGCATGGAAAATTCGCCGCCGGTTCCGTCGACGCCGGCATAGCCCGACAATCCGCGCACGACTTCCGGCTCCTGGATCAACAGGAAAACATAGGGCAGGATCAGCAAACCCAGCCACAGCGGCTGTGTCCACGCCTGCAAACGACTGATGACGGTGACTCCGTGCGTCACCAGCGGAATCACGACCAGCGCGCAGATCAGGTAGCCCCAGCTTGGCGGAATGCGGAAAGCCAGCTCAAGCGCATAGGCCATGATTGCCGCCTCAAGAGCAAAGAAGATGAAGGTGAACGAGGCGTAGATCAGCGAGGTGATCGTCGAGCCGATGTAGCCGAAGCCCGCGCCGCGCGTCAGCAGGTCCATGTCCAGCCCATAGCGGGCGGCGGCGTGGCTGATGGGCAGTCCGATCAGGAAGATGATCAGCCCGGTCGCCAGGATCGCCCAGAAGGTGTTCACGAAGCCGCTGTTGACCAGCATGGTCGCGCCCACGGCCTCAAGCACCAAAAAGGACGCCGCGCCAAAAGCGGTATTGGCGACGCGCATTTCGGACCACTTGCGGAAACTGTGCGGCGTGAAACGCAACGCGTAGTCTTCAAGCGTCTCAC
>JAGNOM010000373.1 GCA_017990155.1 Propionivibrio sp.
ACCGGCGCGTCGGCATTCTTCATCGTCGTCTACCTGCACATGTTCCGCGGGCTGCTGTACGGCAGCTACCGCAAGCCGCGCGAGCTGGTGTGGATCTTCGGCTGCGCCATCTTCCTGGCGCTGATGGCAGAGGCCTTCATGGGCTACCTGCTGCCCTGGGGCCAGATGTCCTACTGGGGCGCGCAGGTGATCGTCAACCTGTTCTCCGCCATTCCCTTCATCGGTCCTGACCTGGCGCTGCTGATCCGCGGCGACTACGTGGTGGGCGACGCCACGCTCAACCGCTTCTTCAGCTTCCACGTCATCGCCGTGCCGCTGGTGCTGATCGGCCTGGTGGTGGCGCACTTGCTGGCGCTGCACGATGTCGGCTCGAACAACCCGGACGGCATCGAGATCAAGGAGGGCCCCAAAGGCAACCGCTGGTCGCCCGATGCGCCGGCCGACGGCATCCCGTTCCACCCGTACTACACCGTGCACGACATCATGGGCGTGGGCGTGTTCCTGATGATCTTCTTCGCCGTGGTGTTCTTCGCGCCGGAGATGGGTGGCTACTTCCTCGAGTACAACAACTTCATCCCGGCCGACCCGCTGGTGACGCCGCTGCACATTGCGCCGGTGTGGTACTTCACGCCCTTTTATTCGATGCTGCGCGCCACGACCGACACCATGGTCAACGTGCTGTGCGTGATCATTGCCGCCGCCGTGGTGCTGGGCTTTCTGAAGGTTCGCTGCTCGATGATGCTGAAGGTGGCCGCTGCCGTGGTGGCGCTTGTCGCCATCGTGCTGCTCAAGACCTTCGACGCCAAGTTCTGGGGTGTGGTGGTCATGGGTGGTGCGGTCATCATCCTGTTCTTCCTGCCCTGGCTGGACCGCAGCCCGGTGCGTTCGATCCGCTACCGCCCTGACTGGCACAAGTGGCTGTACACCGTGTTCGTGATCTGGTTCATCGTGCTGATGATTCTGGGCATCATGGTGCCGGGCCCGATCTTCAGCACGCCGTCGCTGGCGTGGCTGACCAACGAGCTGGTGGCCATGGTCGGCACCTTGTTCTATTTCGGCTTTTTCCTGCTCATGCCTTGGTGGAGCCAACTCGGGACACCCAAGCCGGTGCCCGACCGCGTGACCTTCAAGCCGCACTAAAAAAAGCGCAAGAGAACCCCACCATGAACCTCTGCAAGAAACTGCTTTTCGGGCTGGCGCTGGCCCTGCAAATCGTGGCCGCGCAGGCGGCCTCTGGCGGCATCGCCTGGGACAAGGCGCCCGTCAAGACCAACGACCAATCATCGTTGCAGCACGGCGCCAAGATCTTCGTCAACTACTGCCTGAACTGCCACTCGGCATCGTTCATGCGCTACAACCGCCTGCGGGATATTGGCCTGACCGAGCAGCAGATCAAGGACAACCTCCTGTTCACCACCGAGAAGGTGGGTGACACCATGAAGGCGGCCATCGATCCGCAGCAGGCCAAGGCCTGGTTCGGCGCCAACCCGCCCGACCTGACGCTGATCGCCCGCTCGCGTGCCGGCGCCGGTGGCAGCGGCGCCGACTACATCTACACCTTGCTGCGCACCTACTACCGCGATCCGGCCAAACCCACCGGCTGGAACAACCTGGCCTTCCCCAACATCGGCATGCCGCACCCGCTGTGGCAACTGCAGGGCGAGCGCAAGCCGATCTTCGAGACGCGCGAAGAGCACGGTCATGAAGTGCATGCCTTCACCGGCCGCTGGGAGCAGGTGACCCCCGGCACGCTCACGCCGCAGGAATACGACGCCACCGTTGGCGACTTGGTGAACTTCCTGCAATGGATGGGCGAGCCGGCGCAGAACAAGCGCGTCGCGATCGGCGTGTGGGTGTTGCTGTTCCTGCTGTTCTTCACTTTCCTGGCCTGGCGCCTGAACGCCGCCTACTGGAAAGACGTCAAGTAATTTCCCCTCGATCACGCCCTGGCCCAGCCGGGGCAACGGAGTGGAGTGGCGCCCTTCGCGGCGGCACCCCACTCCTTCGTTTTAAGGAGCCCCCGCCATGATGGTGCTGTATTCCGGTACGACCTGCCCGTTCTCCCACCGCTGCCGTTTCGTGCTGTTCGAGAAAGGCATGGACTTCGAGATCCGCGATGTCGACCTCTACAACAAGCCCGAGGACATCAGCGTGATGAACCCCTACGGGCAGGTGCCGATCCTGGTCGAGCGCGACTTGATCCTGTACGAGTCGAACATCATCAACGAGTACATCGACGAGCGCTTTCCGCACCCGCAACTGATGCCGGGCGACCCGGTCGACCGCGCCCGCGTGCGGCTCTTCCTGCTCAACTTCGAGAAGGAGTTGTTCTCGCACGTCTCGACGCTGGAAAACCGCGCCACCAAGAGCAACGAAAAGGCGCTGGAAAAAGCGCGCGCCAACATCCGCGATCGCCTGACGCAGATGGCCCCGGTGTTCCTAAAGAACAAGTACATCCTGGGCGAGAACTTCTCCATGCTCGATGTCGCGCTGGCGCCGTTGCTGTGGCGCCTGGATTACTACGGCATCGACCTGTCGAAGAACGCCGCGCCGCTGCTCAAGTACGCCGAGCGCATCTTCTCGCGCCCGGCCTACATCGAAGCGCTGACGCCGTCTGAAAAGGTGATGCGCAAGTAAGGTTTCGCCGATGATGAACGCGCTCGATTCCACCTCGACCCGCCCGTACCTTCTTCGGGCGCTGTACGAGTGGTGCACCGACAACGCGCTGACGCCCTACATCGCCGTGCTGGTCGATGACACGGTGCAGGTGCCGCGCGAATACGTGCAAAACGGTGAAATCGTGCTGAACATCAGCTTCGACGCCACCAGCGGTTTGAAGCTGGGCAATGATTTTGTCGAGTTCAAGGCCCGCTTCGGCGGCACCGCGCGCGAGATCATGGTGCCGATCGATCGCGTGATCGCCATCTATGCACGTGAAAACGGGCAGGGCATGGCATTCCCGGTGGCCGTGCCAACCGTGGCCGACGTAGGCGTGGAAGGGGCAGTGTCCGAAGCAGAGGCGATCACCAGCGATGCGAACGCGCCGGAAACGCCCCGCAACGGCATTCAACTGGTGACGGTTGCCGAAGCCGCGGATGATGACGAAGGCCCGGGCGACCCACCATCGCCGCCGCCACGCAAGCGCCCGGCGCTCAAGCGCGT
>JAGNOM010000375.1 GCA_017990155.1 Propionivibrio sp.
GTTCGGGTTCGTGCGGGAAGGCATCCCGGGGTGGGATGCCTCGGTCAGGCGATTACTCGGGGCGCACCCCAAGGGTACTTCTTCATGATGTGCTAACGCACATCACTCAGGGCGCACCCCAAGAGTACTTCTTCGCGATGCCCTGTCGGGCATCACTCAGGGCGCATCTGCGGGAAGAGGATTACGTCGCGGATGTTGGCCGCATCCGTCAGCAGCATGACCAGACGGTCGATGCCGATACCGCAACCACCGGTCGGCGGCAGGCCGTATTCGAGTGCGCGGATGAAGTCGGCATCGTAGTACATTGCCTCCTCGTCACCGGCATCCTTGGCCTTGGCCTGCGCCTGAAAACGCTCGGCCTGGACTTCCGGATCATTGAGCTCGGAGAAGCCGTTGGCGATTTCGCGGCCGACGATGAACAACTCAAAGCGCTCGGTGATCTCCGGATCGTCGTTGCTGCTGCGTGCCAGCGGGCTGATCTCGGCCGGGTAGTCGATGATGAAGGTCGGGTCCCACAGCTCCGCTTCAGCCGTCTCTTCGAACATCAGAAGCTGCAGCGTTCCGAGCCCCATGCCGGGCTTGAGCTCGACCTTCATCGCCGCGAGCTTCTGGCGCAGCCAGTCGGCGTCGGTCAGTTGTTCGAGCGTGTATTGCGACCGGTACTTCATGATCGCTTCGACCATCGTCAGTCGGTCGAACGGCTTCGAAAGGTCGAGCGTGCGACCCTGATACTCGAAGACTTCGGCTCCAAGCGCTTCGCGTGCCGAATGGCGCAGCAGGCCTTCGGTGAAATCCATCAGCTTGTTGTATTCCGTGTAGGCCTCGTAGAACTCCATCATCGTGAATTCGGGGTTGTGGCGAGGGCTCATGCCTTCGTTACGGAAATTCCGGTTGAGTTCGAACACTTTCTCGAAACCGCCGACGACGAGCTTCTTCAGGTAGAGCTCCGGAGCGATGCGCAAGAAGAGTTCCATGTCGAGCGCGTTGTGGTGCGTCTTGAACGGGCGCGCCGATGCGCCGCCGGGAATCGGGTGCATCATCGGCGTTTCGACTTCGAGGAAGCCGTGATTGGTCATGTAGTTGCGGATCGATTGCACGATGCGGCTGCGCGCTGCGAACGTGAAGCGCGATTGCTCGTTCATGATCAGATCGAGATGGCGCATGCGGTACTTCTGTTCCTGGTCGGTCAGCCCATGGAACTTCTCGGGCAGCGGACGGAGCGACTTGGAAAGCAGGCGGATTTCCGAACACTGGACCGACAGTTCGCCGGTCTTGGTGCGGAATAGGACGCCGACGGCGCCGACGATGTCGCCGATGTCCCAGCGCTTGAAGGCGGTATAGGTTTCCTCACCAACGCGATCCCGCGTCACATAAAGCTGGATGCGGCCCGAAACGTCGGAAATGGTGATGAAGGACGCCTTGCCCATGACGCGCTTGAGCATGACGCGGCCGGCGACTTTGACCTCGACCGGTGTGGCTTCGAGCTCTTCCCCGGATTTGGCTTCGTAGACTTCGATGATCTTGCCGGCGGTGTTTTCACGCAGGAAGTCGTTCGGGTAGGCCTTGCCGGTGGCGCGCCATTCGGCGAGCTTAGCTCGACGTTCGGCGATGATGTGATTTTCGTCCTGTTCGGGGGGCTGAGCGGTGGTCTTGGTTGGTTCGGACATGATGTGTCTCGTAGTCGATGTGTTGGAGGGTGAGGGCGCGGTTTTGGCGATCAGACGCCTTGTTTCAGGCTGGCTTCAATGAACTGATCGAGATCACCGTCGAGCACGCTCTGGGTATTGCCGCACTCGACGTTGGTGCGCAAATCCTTGATGCGCGACTGGTCAAGTACGTAGGAGCGAATCTGGTGACCCCAGCCGATGTCGGTCTTGGCGTCTTCCAGCTTTTGCTGTTCGGCCTGGCGTTTTCGGATCTCGGCTTCGTACAGCCGCGATTTCAGCATGGCCATCGCCTCGGCGCGGTTGCGGTGCTGTGAGCGGTCGTTCTGGCACTGCACGACGATACCCGAGGGATTGTGCGTGATGCGCACGGCCGAGTCGGTCTTGTTGATGTGCTGACCGCCGGCGCCGGAAGCGCGATAAGTATCGACGCGCAGGTCGGCCGGGTTGATGTCGATTTCGAACGAGTCGTCAATTTCCGGATAGACGAAGATCGAGCAGAAACTGGTGTGGCGGCGTGCGTTCGAGTCGAACGGTGACTTGCGAACCAGGCGATGGATGCCGGTTTCCGAGCGCAGCATGCCGAAGCAGTATTCGCCGGTCAGCTTGATCGTCGCTGTCTTGATGCCGGCGACGTCGCCTTCGGACTCTTCCAGTACGTCCACCGTGTAGCCCTTGCGCTCGCCGTACTTGATGTACATGCGCAAGAGCATCGAAGCCCAGTCCTGCGCTTCCGTTCCACCAGCACCGGCCTGGATGTCGATGAAGCAGTTGAGCGGGTCGGCCGGGTTGTTGAACATGCGCCGGAATTCGAGTGCGGCAACGGCTTTTTCGACTTCGTCGATATCGGCGGCGACGGCGTGGAGCGTATCGTCGTCATTTTCTTCACGTGCCATCGTGAATAACTCGTCGGCGTCCTTGAGGTTGTCGCCGACGCGATCGAGCGTCAGGACGACATTCTCCAGCGATTTTTTTTCCTTGCTCAGTTCCTGCGCACGATCTGCGTTGTCCCAGACCTTCGGGTCTTCGAGTTCGCGGGAAACGGCACTCAGCTGATCAAACTTCTGATCGTAGTCAAAGATACCTCCGCAACTCGGTGGCGCGCTGGGCGAGATCCACGAGTCGGTTGGCGACGATATTTAGCTGTTCGGCTTCCATGATTATCCAAGCGTTAATCGACAAACCACGAATTATATACGCGGCTTGGGTCGCATTCCCGGTCAACAAAAGTTTTCAGGGGTGAGGCGCCTACGCGTGTTGATTGCGATGCAGGGGCTGCACCAGGGCAATCGCATGAACGCCCGCCCCCTCCCCTTCAAGGGGAGGGATGGGGTGGGGATGGGGCGCGAACGGCGGTTTGATCGACGAAATAGCCGCCAGATAACCCCATCCCCCTCCAGACCTCCCCCTTGAAGAGGGAGGGGTTGATGCGTACGGCATTCGTGCGATTGCCCTGAGGGCTGCACGCGAATCATGGTCGAGATCGCTCTGGCC
>JAGNOM010000374.1 GCA_017990155.1 Propionivibrio sp.
GCTGTGTTCCGCGCCTGACGCGCGGGCATTCTTTCTTTTGGGTCGCCAAAAGAAAGAAGCCAAAGAAAAGGCGACCCCCGCGTTGCGCGGCCGGCTATGCCGGCTGCCCTGCGCTACTCGTGCGGCCGGGCGGCTGCGGAACTCGGGGCTACGCCCCTCAGACAGTCCTCGCCGACTGCCCCCGGCCGCACTCCGTTGCTCGGCGCTCCACGAGGGGGGAGGAAAAGCACACCGAACGGAACCTGACTCCATTGGCGGTCGATCCACGGTTGGTTCTCAATCAGCCCTTTGCGTCGTCGAGCAGCGCAAGACGCGACGGGGAAAAGGGCGAGGACTGTCTGAGGACCGAAGGTCCGAGTTCCGCAGCCCCCCGTTGCGGCTGAGCAGCGCAGAGCACCCGGCGAAGCCGGGCGACGCTGTGGGCGCGACTTTTCTTTGCTTACTTTCTTTTGGCAAGACAAAAGAAAGTAATGCCGCGCGTCAGGCGCGGAATACAGCGCATCAGCAAGTTCTCTCGCCCGATGCACCCAATTCCATTTTGCATGGAACTGCCCGCCCGGCGGGCAGTCAGAGTTTCCCGGATACCAACAGGGAGAGTCGCATGCACGACATCATTCGTAAGCTCGCGGAAAAACGCGAGGCCGCCCGTCTGGGCGGCGGACAAAAACGAATCAACGCCCAGCACGCCAAGGGCAAGCTGAGCGCCCGCGAGCGCATCGAGCTCCTGCTCGATACCGGCTCCTTCGAAGAGTGGGACATGTTCAAGGAGCATCGCTGCACCGACTTCGGCATGGCCGAGCAGCAGATTCCGGGTGACGGCGTGGTGACCGGTTACGGCACGATCAACGGCCGCCTGATGTTCGTCTACTCGCAGGACTTCACGGTCTTCGGTGGCGCGCTGTCGGAGACGCACGCGGAGAAGATCTGCAAGCTGATGGACCACGCGATCAAGGTCGGCGCGCCGGTGATCGGCATCAACGACTCGGGCGGCGCGCGCATCCAGGAAGGCGTCGCCTCGCTCGGCGGCTATGCCGACGTGTTCCAGCGCAACGTTCTGGCCTCCGGCGTCATTCCGCAGATTTCTCTGATCATGGGACCGTGCGCCGGCGGGGCGGTTTACAGTCCGGCGATGACCGACTTCATCTTCATGGTCAAGGATTCGTCGTACATGTTCGTTACCGGCCCGGAAGTCGTGAAGACGGTGACGCACGAGGAGGTGACGGCCGAGGAACTGGGCGGCGCGATCTGTCATACCAGCAAGTCGGGCGTTGCCGATTTGGCTTTCGAGAATGATGTCGAAGCGCTGATGGTCGTACGTCGCCTGATGGGCTTCATCCCAAGCAGCAATCGCCAGAAGCCGCCGGTCTGGCCGGCACAGGACCCGGCCGACCGCATCGACTATTCGCTCGACACGCTCGTGCCCGACAACCCGAACAAGCCGTATGACATCAAGGAGTTGATCGTCAAGACGGTCGACGACGGCGACTTCTTCGAGCTGCAGCCGGATTACGCCAAGAACATCGTGATCGGCTTCGGCCGCATGGATGGCTCGCCGATCGGCATCGTCGCCAACCAGCCGCTGGTGATGGCCGGTTGTCTCGACATCAAGAGTTCGACCAAAGCAGCGCGCTTCGTCCGCTTCTGCGATGCCTTCAACATTCCGGTCGTTACCTTTGTCGACGTCCCCGGCTTCATGCCGGGCACCGCGCAGGAGTACGGCGGCATCATCAAGCACGGCGCTAAGCTGCTGTATGCCTATGCCGAATGCACGGTACCCAAAGTCACCATCATCACGCGCAAAGCCTACGGCGGCGCCTACGATGTGATGTCGTCCAAGCACTTGCGCGGCGACGTGAACTTCGCCTGGCCGTCGGCCGAGATCGCCGTCATGGGGCCGAAAGGTGCGGTTGAAATCATCTTCCGTGAGGAGAAGGGCGATCCCGAGAAGTTGGCGCAACGTGAGGCAGAGTACAAGGCCAAGTTCGCCAATCCGTTTGTTGCCGGGGCGCGTGGCTTCATCGACGACGTGATCATGCCGCACGAAACGCGCAAACGAATCTGCCGCTCGCTGGCCATGCTGCGCGACAAGCAGTTGGAGAACCCGTGGCGCAAGCACTGCAACATTCCGCTCTGACAACAAAACCATCAACCACGGAGACACAGAGGCACAGAGAAGAACTAGAGAACGTAGTTTTGCAGTTCTCTGTGTCTCTGTGCCTCTGTGGTGAAAGGTTTAAATCATGTTCAAGAAAATTCTGATTGCTAACCGCGGCGAAATTGCTTGCCGTGTCATCAAAACGGCCAAGCGCGTGGGCATTGCCACGGTGGCCGTTTATTCGGAAGCCGATCGCGACGCGCTGCACGTTCTTTCCGCCGACGAGTCGGTGTGCATCGGACCGGCGCCGTCGAAGGACTCCTACCTCGCCATCGACAAGATCATCGCGGCGTGCAAGCAGACCGGTGCCGAAGCGGTGCATCCCGGCTACGGCTTTCTTTCGGAGAACCAGGAGTTCTCGCGCCGGTTGGAGGAAAACGGCATCGTCTTCATTGGCCCCAAGCACTACTCGGTGGCGGCGATGGGCGACAAGATCCAGTCGAAGAAGCTGGCGATCAAGGCCGGCGTCAATACGATTCCCGGCTATAACGATGCGATTGCCGACGCAGCCCACGCCGTCGAAATCGCCAAGGGCATCGGCTACCCGGTGATGATCAAGGCTTCGGCCGGTGGCGGCGGCAAGGGTCTGCGTGTCGCGCGTAACGACACCGAGGCGGCGGAGGGCTTCGACTCCTGCCGCAACGAAGCGCGGGCGAGCTTTGGCGACGATCGCGTGTTCATCGAGAAATTCGTCGAAGGCCCGCATCACATCGAAATCCAGGTCCTTGCCGATGCGCACGGCAACACCGTTTATCTACTGGAGCGCGAGTGCTCGATCCAGCGCCGGCACCAGAAGGTCGTCGAGGAAGCGCCGTCGCCCTTCATCGACGCGACGATCCGCAAGGCGATGGGCGAACAGGCCGTGGCGCTCGCCAGGGCGGTGAAGTACCAGAGCGCCGGCACCGTCGAGTTCGTCGTCGGTTCGGACAAGTCCTTCTACTTCCTCGAAATGAATACGCGCCTGCAGGTCGAGCACCCGGTCACCGAAATGATCACCGGCCTC
>JAGNOM010000376.1 GCA_017990155.1 Propionivibrio sp.
CAGTACGACCGTGGAAGCGCTGGCGAACAGTGGCGTCGATCGTTACGACATTCCGGCGTTCTTGAGAAAGCAGGCGGATTGAACGGCGCTTCCCGTTTGAACCACTCCAGTGTCGCACGCTGATGGCTACCTATTGTTAGCGCCACGGGCGGGAAAGGCATATGTAGGAGCGCACCCCAAGGGTACTTCCTGCGGGGCGCAGCTCGCTGCGCGAAAACGGCGACTCTTCGGAGAGTTTTCGCCATTCGCCCAGTAAAACTAATGGGCTCCTACGACAAATGGTCGCGGCCATTCCGCAATAGGGACCGCTCGGCAATTGCACTCCCGGCCTGGATACCGGCTTTGGGCAGAAGTAGTAAATAGTCGTAGTTAGCAATCTCCTCGCAAGGGGAATCGGCGCAATTTTCCAGCTGGTTTGCTGTGCTAGAATTCATCGATTCCCCATTTTTTTCAAACACATGCTCAAACAGCGCACTCTGAAATCCAGCATCCGTGCCTCCGGTGTCGGCCTCCATTCCGGCATCAAGGTGACGATGCAACTGCGTCCGGCGGCGCCCAATACCGGGATCGTCTTCCGGCGCGTGGATCTCGATCCGGTGGTCGATTTGCCGGCTTCGGCGGTGATGGTCGGCGATACGCGGATGTGCTCGTGTCTGGAGCGCGAGCTTGGGTCTGTTCGTGCCAAGGTGGGCACCATCGAGCACCTGATGTCGGCGTTCGCCGGCCTCGGGATCGACAATGCCTTCGTCGATCTTGATGCGGCTGAAGTGCCCATCCTCGACGGTTCGGCATCACCTTTTGTTTTTCTCATTCAATCGGCCGGCATCGAAGAACAGCCGGTCGCCAAGAAGTTCATTCGCGTCAAGCGTCTGATCGAGGTCAGGGACGGCGACAAGTGGGCGCGCTTCGAACCTTACGATGGTTATCGCCTGGCGTTCTCCATCGTCTTCAATCATCCGGCCATCGACCGCACCGGCCAGGAAGTGACGATCGACTTCGCCGAGCATTCCTACGTGCGCGAAGTCGCCCGCGCGCGCACCTTCGGCTTCATGCAGGAGGTCGAATGGCTGCGTGAAAACGGTCTGGCGCAGGGGGGCGGCCTCGATAACGCTGTCGTACTCGACGAATACCGCGTGCTCAACGCCGATGGGCTGCGCTACGGCGACGAGTTCGTCAAGCACAAGGTCCTCGACGCCATCGGCGACCTCTACCTGCTCGGGCATCCGCTGCTCGCCTCATTCACCGCGCACAAGTCGGGCCACGCGCTGAACAACGCACTGGCGCGCGAACTCTTGTCGAATGCCGACGCCTGGGAGTTCGTCTCCTTCGAAGATCAGGCGCAAGCGCCGGTCGGTGTGACTCGCTGGTTGGCGCAGCCGCTGGTCGTCTGACTCCGGGGCCTGTCCATGTGGCTGCTTCGTCTGCTTGGAGTGTTGGCCATCGTGGCGGTGGTCGGCGGCGTGGTTGTCGCATTGCTCACGCGTAATTCGGCTTACCTGCGCTTTTCCTGGCGAATCCTTCGCTACGCCCTGATCGTCGCCCTGCTCGTTTTTGCCTTGATGATTCTCGAGCGCGTCGCCGTCATTCCGCTCTAGGACGTTCAGCCCATACATGGGTAGGAGCGCAGATTTTCTGCGCGAAGCTGCGGTTGATGATCAGGTACCGTTATCGCCCAGAGAATCTGGGCTCCTACAACTAGCCGAAGCGCGGGAGGTGTGCAACGCGCGATCAAGTACGCGGCGCGCGTTCGATCAAGGTCTGAAGCGCCGCGCGTAGCGGCGACTCTGGCAGGTTGTCGCGCAAGTCGCTCAGGCTGCGGCTGGCGTTCGGACTCAGGGGTCTTGGTGTCGAAGTCCTTGATTGCGTTCCGCTTTCTCTGGCTTGTACTTTGACCTGAACGCCATTACACTCGATCCCCTTGCGGCTAAATCCATCGGCCAGCGTCGGCGCCAGTTGCTTGAGTTTTGTGGCGACTGCACCGCTCGTGGCGTGAATAACAACAATGCCGGACTTGTAGTTGGCCAGATGGCTGGCGGCGGCCAGATGCGCCGGCGCAATCGTCTGGTACAGCCGGGTCAGTCTCAACAGTAACCGCGCGTGTGCCAGCACCTTGCTGGCGCCGTCCGGGGCTTCGAGAAAGTCTTCGAGGGAATTTTGCATCGGGGAGTCTTGAGGCCGCAGGGGAGAAGCGACATGCATCTTATTCTCGTATCCAACCGGCTCGCAACTGCCAAAACCTTCAACGTCCCGCTGCGCCTGGTGCTCGGCGTCGCCGTTGCGCTTGTCTGTCTCGTGATTGCGGCCTCGTTTGCCCTCTGGCGTGTGTCCATGCCGTCGAAGGTGGTCGAAACCGTGACGGTCGCACTCACGCCGGGCGTGTCGGTGGTCAAGCCTGAAGTCGATGTGCGCGAGAATATCAACTCGATGGCGGTCAAGCTCGGTGAGATGCAGGCTGAACTCATGCGCCTCGACTCGCTCGGTGACCGGATCTCGAAGCTGACCGGCCTCGCCGCGCCAAAGAAGGAGAAATCAGCGCCTGAAGGCAAGGACGGCCAGGGCGGGCCGCTGGTCCATCCGTCGCGACCGCTGGCTGTCGATGAACTGCAACACGAGATCGATCGTCTGGCAGAAGCCGTCGAGGAGAGCGCTGATCACCTGACCGCGCTGGAATCGCAACTCATGGAGCGGCGGATCAAGTCCAGCCTGCTGCCGACGCTGGTCCCGATCGAAGCCAAGCGCATCGGCTCGGTGTTCGGCCGGCGCATCGACCCCATCGCCGGTGTCAGGGCGTCGCACGAAGGGATCGATTTCGTCGCCGATACCGGGACCCCGATCGTCGCCGCGGCCGGCGGCGTGGTCGGAACGGCAAGTTTCCACCCGGAGTACGGCTACCTGATCGAAATCGACCACGGCAACGAGTTCTCGTCCCGCTATGCGCATCTTTCGAAAATCAAGGTCAGGGCAGGGCAGGTCGTCAAGCGCGGCCAACTGGTCGGTTTGAGCGGCAATTCCGGACGCTCCACTGGGCCGCACCTGCACTTCGAAGTTCGCTTCAAGGGCGTCGCGCAGAACCCGGAGCGTTTCCTGAATCCGGGGACGCAGCTTGCGCTTGGTGGAGCGTCGGCCACAAGGGCGGAATCAATTCCGCCG
>JAGNOM010000377.1 GCA_017990155.1 Propionivibrio sp.
CCGTTACTGTTCGCCAGTGTCGAGCATCGCGCCTGGCTCGCTTCGGTCGAAGCCTTCCTGCGCGGCGAACGCGACATGCTGCCGCTGATTCACCACCAGTGCCGCTTCAACACCTGGCTGGAAACCGAAGGCCGAACCCGGACCGACCTGCACGACGGCCTTCGCGCCCTCGAAGCGCTGCACCGCGCGGTTCACGCGCTGGCGGACGAGCTGTGCGAACAGTACAGCCGCGGCGAGGCATCGCGGGCCTTGGCGCGCATGGCGGAACTCCACCCGCTGCGGGACCAGCTGCTTGAACAACTCGCGGCGATGCTGGCCAAAGACAAGATGGAAGGCGGTCGGTAAATGCTGCTCGGCGGCTGGACAGCATGCCGCGGAAATACGATGATGCCGTTTCCCTGGCGACGGAAATCAACCTGAACACATGGAGTTTCCACTTTCCGCACGTGTCGAGCTAGAGTTCTTCCGCCAACTCTGGCAAAAATCCAACGACCCCTTCTGGCTCTGCGGATGCGCAGGGCAGGATTTCGTCCTCACTGCGGTCAATCCGGCGGAAGCGGCAATCGACGCACGCTTTCGCCCCGGCGTCTCGCTACGTTCGATCCTCGGCCACGGTACGGAAGGCGACGAACTGCTCTCCGGCTACTTCGAGTGCCGGGACTCGGCGCAGACGGTCAAGTTTCGCCAGCAACCGATTTTTCAGGGCACAGAGCGCCTTTTCGAAACGCTGCTCGTGCCGGTAACCAACGTTCAGGGCGACGTCACCCATATTTGCGGCACGGCACGCGATCTGACGCCGTTTCTGGTGGCGCAGCGGTCGCTCGAAGAACTCAACCACCGGCTTGAATTGCGCGTCGCCGAGCGCACGCAGGCGCTGAATCAGGCCAACGCGGAGTTGCGCGAAGCCAATCAGATCCTGGAAAAGCTGGCGGCGTCCGATAGCCTGACCGAACTCGCCAACCGGCGCAGTTTCTTCGAGCACGCCACGGCCGAGGTCCAGCGCGCGCAACGCTACGGCCATCCACTCTCGCTGCAGATGCTCGACATCGACCACTTCAAGAGCATCAACGACCATTTCGGCCACGCCGCGGGCGACGAGGTGCTGCGCAAGCTGGCGGACGTGCTGCGCGCCAACCTGCGCCACAACGATCTCGCTGCGCGCATCGGTGGCGAAGAGTTCGTCGTGCTGTTGCCCGAAACGCGACTGGAAGCTGCGGCGCAGCACGCCGAACGCCTGCGCATGGCCATCGCCGCCTTGCGCTTCCCCTTCGACCAATCGGCGCATAGCATTACCGTGAGCATCGGCGTCGCCGCGCTCGATATCGGCGAACTTTCGCCCGACCCGATGCTGATGCGCGCCGATAACGGACTCTACCGGGCCAAGGACGACGGCCGGAACCGGGTGCAGGTATCCTGGAGCGGTGAGGTCGGCGGGAGTTTGTGGCTGCTCTGAGTTCCGGTTGTTTTGTCCGCTATTTTGTCCGCTATTTCGTCTACGCGCTGAACAGGCGCGCCACGGCCTCGGGGTTCGACGGGAAGTAGAGGTGCATGTAGCTCGCCGTCAGCCGGCCGCGCCGATAGATCGCTTCGCCGGTCCGCCCGTCGGGACGCATCGACGTCGCGATCGGTGCCAGCGCCGTCTCGGTCTTCGAATAGTGGAAGGCGTGGCCGCGCAGCGTTCCTTCCGGCAACTCGACTTCCTGCATGCCCAGCCCGGCCAGGCGCTTCTGCATGCGCACCTGCCCCGGCAGCAAACCGGCGAGGCGGTGCTCGTTCCCCTCGACATCGCCCAGAGTTTCGAACAGCGCCATCATGCCGCCACATTCGGCGAGCACGGGCTGGCCGGCCTCGACGCGCGCAGACAGCGACTGCCATAGCGGGCGATTCGCAGCGAGCGCCGCACCATGCAATTCCGGATAGCCGCCCGGCAACCACACGGCATCGCATTCAGGCAACGCGGCATCTACGAGCGGCGAGAAATACTTGAGCGTCGCGCCCAACCGTTCGAGGCAGTCGAGGTTGGCCGGATAGAGGAAGCAAAAAGCGGCGTCGCGCGCGATGGCGATGGTCTTGCCAGCGAGCAAGGGCGGCAACGCCGGCGGCGGCACGTCTCTGAAATCCACCGCCGGCGGCAATACGGCGGCGGCCGTCGGCGCCAGCAGGTCGGCCATGTGCTCGATGCGCTGCGCAAGGCCTTCGATTTCGGCCGCGGGTAGCAGGCCGAGGTGGCGCTCGGGCATCGCCGCGTCGACGTCGCGCGGCAGATGGCCGTACCAGGCGATATCCGGCGGCAGGCTCTTTTCCAGCAACTCGGCGTGATAGGCGCTGCCGACGCAGTTGGCAAACGCGGCGTTGAGCGGCGTTCCCGGACGATAGTGCTTGAGCCCGAAGGCAATGGCGCCAAAGCTGTTGGCCATCGAAGCGCCGTTGATCACCGCCAGGATCGGAACGCCGAGGCGCGTCGCCAGCTCGGCGGCTGACGGCGTGCCGTCGAACAGGCCCATGACACCTTCGACGAAGATCAGGTCGGCGTCGCGCGCTGCTTCGGCCAGTCGCCAGGCGATGTCGTCCGCGCCGCACATCCACAAATCGACGTTCTGGCACGGCACGCCGCTGGCGATGGCGTGGATCTGCGGATCAAGAAAATCAGGGCCGCATTTGAAGACGCGAACCTTGCGCCCGAGCCGCGTATGCAGGCGCGCCAGCGCGGCAACCACGGTCGTCTTGCCCTGCCCGGAAGCCGGCGCCGCGACGAACAGCGCCGGACAGGAAAGCATCGGAGCCGTCATCGCGCTACCACTCGAGACCGGGCATCGCTTTGACGCCAGCCTTGAAGGCGTGCT
The DNA here is from genome assembly GCA_017990155.1 of Propionivibrio sp. Lineage (GTDB taxonomy): Bacteria > Pseudomonadota > Gammaproteobacteria > Burkholderiales > Rhodocyclaceae > Propionivibrio. The sequence goes on from JAGNOM010000377.1 coordinate 2,844, forward strand.
TGACCATCGTCATGTCGGTCACCGTGTCGGCCGCTTCGACCAGCGCGTCGGGCGCAGCGCGGCCGGTGATGATCACGTGCTGCATGGTCGGGCGCATGGCCAGCGTTTCGAGCACGCGATCGATGTTGAGCCAGCCATATTTCAAGACGTAGGTGAATTCGTCGAGCACGACGAGGCCGTAGTCCGGGTCGGCGAGGTATTGGCGGGCGATATCCCAAGCCTTCTCGGCGACCTCGACGTCGCGCGCGTGGTTCTGCGTATCCCAGGTAAACCCTTCGCCGGTGACGTGCCAGACGAGGCG
>JAGNOM010000378.1 GCA_017990155.1 Propionivibrio sp.
GGCGCGGCAATGGTCGTCGTTGCGTGGCGGCGGCAGAACGCCGGCTGTCAGCATTGCGCGAATTCCGTTGAGCGCCGTTTCTACCGCGCGATGAAGCTCCGGCGTGATCCTCACTTCGCGGCGCCTGCGCGAGGTGGCGTAGAACAAGGCCGCTTCCGGTACGGTTCGCCCGGTCATTTCCTCCAGGCACAGTGCCTGCGCTGCCAGCTGGATGTCGTCGCAGCGCGCAATCTCGGCGAGCTTGTGCCGCGAACCGTGTTTGTATTCGACCGGGTACGGCGTGCCATCCGGCAACATCTCGACCACATCGGCCTTGCCGACCAGCCCCAACCGGTCGCAAAACAGCGGCAAGGCACGCTCGACGCGCAAACCGTCGCGCACTTCGACGCCAGGGTCGTCGACCCGCTTGTGCAACGCCTGTCCGCGCTGGGTAAAAATGTTCTCCTGAAACACCTGTTCCAGATGAATCAGGCCGCACTGGCGCGGGCAATAGCACCAGTGCTGGAGGGCGGAAATGGCGATGGGTTCGAGAGGTTCAGGCATGGGGAACCTCTTCCGCGCCAAGCCTGTCCTCCGGATGGCGAACCCCATCGTCTTCGATTACGATAGGGCCAGATAGAGCAAAGGAGCCTGAAATGATCACAACCCCGCTGGAAGAAATCGAAGCCATGGCGCTACAGTTGTCGGCCTCCGACCGCAGCCACTTGACGGAGCGTCTTCTGGATAGCCTGAGCGAAGATGATGAAATCATGGCCGCATGGGTGGAAGAAGCAGAACGCCGTAGCGATGCTTTTGACCGCGGCGAGATGGGCGCCATCGATTTTGATGAATCCTTGGCTCGTCTACGCTCGAAGCTAACCAAAGCAGCATGAAGCTGATTGTCCTCGATGCGGCGCAAGCGGAACTCGAAGAAGCCCGGGACTACTATCTTGAACATGCCACACCTCGCATTGCGGCGGCTTTTGTTGGCGAGTATGAACAAAGCGTTATTCGGCTACTGGAATACCCCTTGGTTGGCTCCCCTAAATCTCGCCAACAGCGCTCCCTGCCTTTGCGGCATTTTCCGTACTCGATCATCTACCGGATCGTTGCAGATACCATCGTCGTAAGTGCAGTCGCCTATCAGCGCCGCCGTCCGGGGTATTGGAGCGGTCGACGCTGAGCGGCACGATTACACGCGTTTGATTAACGTCACCCCCGGCGGCAAGGTGGCATTGTCCACCGTCACCTCGTAATCCGAGAAACTGCGCGGAACTTCGACATCGGCCTTGCGCTTGATGCTGATGCGGTCGAAAAGCGCGTGCGCATGTGCGTTGCCCAGTTCCGAATCGTGCTTGAAAACGTATAGCCCGCGTGTCGCCATTTCGCCGCGCGCTGCCGAGCGGTCGTGCTCGAACATCTGCTCCAGTGCTTGCCAGAGCAGTTCCAGATCATCCTCGCCAAAACCGGTTTGCTTGGCGAGGAAGGAGGAAACGAAACCGTGGGCGACGTAGATGCCGTAAGGAACGGTGTGCTTGCGGCCCATGGTGCGGTTGTCGCCTTGCTGCTTCTCGGCCTCGGCTTCCGTCGCTACTGCCATGCGGGTAATCGAATGCTCCTGGGCAATGATCGGATCAACGGAGCGAGCAAAGGTCAGTTGCACCGGGCCGCGCACCTGGCCGCAGTTCACGCCGGTCGACATCACGGCGCCGAAGGTGCGCACGTCGAAGAAATTGGCGCACATCCATTGCCGCGCCTTATCCACGGTATCGCCGCCGCCCTTACGCTTCTTGTCACCCTTGAGTTCTTCTTCGGCACCAACCGCGACATAGGCTTTTTCGTGGGTCTGGTTGAGAACCGCCTTTTCCTTCACGTAGATGTCGAAAGGCGGCGTTTCGCCTTTGACCAAGCCGACGAAGTTACGCACCTTGCGTTTCAGTGAAACATCGGTCACCAGCCCATGGCCGGATTCGGCGTCGAGGCGCGGCAGATTGCCGGCATCTGGATCGCCATTGGGGTTACCGTCGCGCACATCAAAAACGAGAACGAAGTCATAGCGGTTGTTCAGGCTCATTTGGATTCTCCCTGGGTGGATTCTTCGGATTGGGTAGCTTTGGTGAAAGAAGCTTGGCGTTGGTGGTAATAGCCGAGCGCAAAACGGCCTTGCTCGGGCAGGCTCAGATGTTTCGGGAAGTCGGTCAGACCGCCCATAATTTCACCGATCAGACGCTCGAAATAAACCTTCTCACGCTCGTTCAGCTTCGCCAGATGGTGGTTCTTAAGGCGCAGCAAGGTCGTGAAGACGCTTACCGGAGAGCTAGAAGCGGCACCGTAATAACGCTCACGGATGGTTGTATTCGGGTTGATCGCCTTTTCCTGGATTCTTTCCAAAACGGCGAACAGGCGCCCCAGTCGGTAGGCCGGACTGGTGTTCTCTAAATCGAGCATGTCGGACAACTCCTTATCGAGAGATTGATTCGGTTGAAAGCGTTGCAAACGATTGAGGCTGGCCTTGATGGCGGCAGCGCGCAGATAGGTGACGTTCTGCTCGGCACGGCAGCGCAAAACCGCCGCATTGAGCCAGGTCGCCGGAAACGGACCGCCGGAAAGAATCGCCCGCATGATGTCGCCGCCCAGATTGGGCGGAATGTTGTCGGCCTTGCCCTGCTGGGCGCAGGCGGCTAGCAGGCGAAAGAGGCTCGGGTATTCCGGGTCTTTCGCGCTGCGCACGACTTTCAGGTCAGCGAACCACTGCCTGATCTGGCGGGCGATTTCGTGTAGCGGTGCGGCGTGCCAGAAGCGGACGGAAACCCGCGCCGCGTTGGGCGCCAGACCCAGCACGTAAAACAGCTTGTCGCCCCGACCGCCATCGAACTGCCCGGACTGCACCGCACCGAGCAAGGCGCGCACCTGTTCGGCCCGCGCATCGGGATCGTCACGCTCGCCGAAAATGGCGGCGAACCCCTCCTCGATCTCGGCATCGTCCTTCTGCGCCCAGAACACCGTTGAGGCATCGCCGACCTGAATGCGCTGGCGGGAGTTGCGGTCGAGCAGGGGATTGAGCGCAGTCGTGTAGGCAAAAGCCGCCAGCGGGCTGACCGGCGCATTGTCGCCCTGCTCCTTGTTGTAGGAGGCAAACGCGTCGAGGTTGAAGGAAACCAA
>JAGNOM010000379.1 GCA_017990155.1 Propionivibrio sp.
TCTTCGCCGGCATGCGCGACCACATGAAAACCGAGTTCGCGCGCCCGGGCAAAAACGCCGGCAAACTTTGCCGGCGGATTGCCGACTTCACCCGAATCGAGCCCGACGCCACACCACAAATCGGCGTACGCCTCGCGCAGCGGCAGCGCTTGTTCGAGCGTGGCGAAAGCGTCGTCCTCGGACAGGTGGCGCAGGAAGCAGAGAATCATGCGCGACGAAAAGCCGTCTTCGGCCTGCGCCTGACGCAAGGCGCGTGCGATGCCGGCGAACACTGTCGACATCGCGACGCCGCGCACCGTATGCGTCTGCGGGTCGAAAAACAGCTCGGCATGACGAACATTGTCAGCCCGCGCGCGCTGTACATAAGCGTAGGTCAGGTCGAAGAAGTCCTGTTCGGTCTGCAGCACGGCGGCGCCGGCGTAGTAGAGGTCGAGAAAGGACAGCAGATCACCGAACTGGTAAGCCGCCCTAACGGCCTCGACCGACTCGTAGGGAAGTGCGACGCCGTTGCGCTGCGCCAGGGCGAACATCATCTCCGGCTCGAGCGAGCCTTCGATATGCAGGTGCAGTTCGGCCTTGGGCAAGCCGCGGATGAAATCATTCAGGGACACTGGATTCATGGTCATTGCGAAAAAAACTGGTCAGGAGAACACCGCCATCATCTCCTGGGCATCACTTTCGACCTCGGGGAGGATGTCGGCAAAACTGCTGCGCACCAACCCGAGGTCGCCGCGCTCGGGGTCGAAGTCCGGATAGAGCCAGTCGAAGTGCGCGCAGGCGAGGACGTTTGCGACATAAACGACGTCCGAGAGCGTGCGCAACGCCGTCGGCGTGGTCCGTGGCTGATCGTGATCGATGGTCGAGTCGACGATTTCATCCGGCAACCCCAGCGCGTTGAGCAAGGTCACGCCGATGCTCTCGTGCCACTGCACGATGAGGTAGCGCATGCTCTCCGGCCGGGCGCGCAGCTCCGGGTACTGCATCGCGCGATAGAGCATGTAGAAGGCGCCCAGGTCGTGCACCAGACCGGCCAGCATCGCTTCGTCGGGGTTGATGCGGGTTCGGGTGCGCGCCAGGATGCGCGCGGCGGCCGCCGTCTTGATGGAATGCTCCCACAGGTCGTGCGTTAGTTCGGAAAACACGGCCATTTCCCGCGAACGCATGAGCTGGTTCATGGCCACCGCCAGCGCCGTCGTGCGCACCAGGCTGACGCCGAGCCGCGTCACGGCTTCCGGCAGGCCGCGCACCGGCACACCGGACGGGTTGTAGTGCACGGAATTGGCGAGATGCAGCAGTTTGGCGGCGATCAAGGGTTCGACGCTGACCAGCCGGGCGATGCGCGCGATCGGCACATCGGCGTTCTGCAACTCTTGCCGCAACTGGACGGCAGTATCGAAGCAGGTCGGGAAAACGACATCGCCGGCGAGATCCCGCGCGATATCGGTGAGCATCTGGAAGCGCTGCGAATTGAGCGCTTCGCCAACTTTGTCTCCGCCCTGATCAACCATACCTTCTTCGCCCTCACTACGATTGACACCCCGAACCCGGACTTGGCATTCCGGTCAGCAGAAAATCAGCGCCAGCCAGGCCGGATCGTCCAGCCAATTCAAAAGCGCATAGCTGCCGAGCTGGTATAGCCACAACTTTGCTGAAAACAGGCGCTCTTTGAGATTCGCTCTGACTCCAATCCAGCGCGTTCGCGATATGCCAATGGCGAAACACATGCCTTGCATACCGCGCCGAACGGCCATCTTAGCACCTCCCAGCGAGGTCGGACTGAGCCACGAGGGGTCTCGGATGAATGCTCAGCCGGCGATTCTGGCTGCCAGCTGCGCGACTTCCGCGCGCAAGTCGGCGACTTCCTGTTCAAGTTGGGCGATTCGTGCCTCGAAAGCCGAACCGTCACTGGCGCCGCGCTTTGTCGTCGTTTCGGCCGCTGCAACGGCCGCCTCGCCGCACAGCAGATGCGCCCAGCGATGCTCGCGTTCACCGGGCTGCTTGGACAATTTGAGCACCAGCGCGCCGGAACTGCGGCTGGAAAGCTCTTCGAGATAGCCTTCGACCGACGAAGCGTCGTCGAAGCGGTAAAGCCGTTCGCAATTGGCGCGCAGTTCGCTGACCGTTTGTGGTCCGCGCAGCATCAGCGCGGCGAGCAAGGCGACACTTCCCGCCGGGACACCGTAGCACTTGCCGAAATTGTGCGCGTAGCGCAGAACGCGGCCGGACGCGCCGTAGGTTTCCAGCACCAGCAAGCGACTGCGCAGCTCTTCCAGCGCACTCTGGATTTCGCTTTCACGGGCATTCATCACCGGATCGCGCGAACTCTTCTGATTGCAGCCGGAAGCGAGGCTGTTCAGGGTCAACGGATAGGTATCCGGCGTCGTTTTTTCTTTTTCGACCAGCACGCCAAGAATGCGTGCTTCAAGCGGGGTCAGTTCGGGCAGTGTCATCGTGCGCATCTCCATCAACGAAGCCCGCATTGTCCCAAGCGTACGCTCCGGCGACAAGCTCACATCAATGAACAGGCTGCCATCCGGGACGACGCTGGCGCTGTCGGTCGTGACAGCAAGCCCGGATTACTTCCGGCGCTGAGCCGGAGCGGGGCTGGGCCGACCCTCGATGTGTCTGAAAGTGATGCGACCCTTGTTCAGGTCGTACGGCGAGAGTTCGAGCGAGACCTTGTCGCCGGCCAGAATACGGATATGGTTTTTGCGCATCTTGCCGCCGGTATAGGCGACGAGCTGGTGTCCGTTGTCGAGCGTGACGAGAAAACGCGAATCAGGGAGGGCCTCGGCCACCACGCCTTGCATTTCAATAAGTTCTTCTTTGGCCATTGTGGCTCCTGCAGCAAATGAGGGAAAAAGCGGGCGGAAAAAAGGCCCGGCATAAACCGGGCCTTTTCCAGATTCTTTCAAGAACCGAAGGCATGGAAAACCATGCCGTCCTGATTCTTTAGGCTGGGAAAATGTTGCCAGCCTGCTTGCCCTTCGGGCCGGTGGTGACGTCGAACGTCACTTGCTGGCCTTCTTTGAGGGTCTTGAAACCATTGCCCTGGATTGCCGAGAAGTGAGCGAAGAGATCTTCACCACCTGCGTCCGGCGTAATGAAACCAAAGCCCTTGGCGTCGTTGAACC
>JAGNOM010000380.1 GCA_017990155.1 Propionivibrio sp.
TCTTCGGTTTCGAACTCGTCTTCGGCACGCCGGACGAAGCAGCTCAGCAAGAGGTTTTCGGCGCCCTCTTCCAGTACCCGAACGACAAGGGCGAGATCAGCGACCTCAGCGTCCCGATTGCTGCCGTCAAGTCGCGCAGCGGCGTCGTCGCCGTCGCCGCAGACCTGATGGCACTGGTGCTGCTCAAGTCGCCCGGTGAAATGGGCGCCGACATCGCGCTCGGCTCGACCCAGCGCTTCGGCATTCCGATGGGCTTCGGCGGCCCGCACGCCGCCTTCTTCGCCACGCGCGACGAGCACAAGCGTTCGGTCCCTGGCCGCATCATCGGCGTCTCGGTCGATGCGCGCGGCAACAAGGCGCTGCGCATGGCGCTGCAAACCCGCGAACAACACATCCGCCGCGAGAAAGCCAATTCCAACATCTGCACCTCGCAGGTACTGCTCGCCAACATGGCCGGCATGTACGCCGTTTATCACGGCCCACAAGGCTTGCGCGCCATTGCTGGTCGCATCCACCGCCTCGCCGCGATCCTTGCCGAAGGTCTCAAGCGCGCCGGCATCGCCGTGCTGAGCAAGAGCTTCTTCGATACGCTACAGATCGACCTCGGCGCGAAGGCGCTATCCGTTTATCAGGACACGCTGGCTGCCGGCTTCAACCTCCGGCATGTCGCCACCGGCGTGCTCGGCATTGCGCTCAACGAAAAAACCACGCGCGACGATGTGGCCGCGCTGATCAAGCTGATTGCCGGCGTTTCCGCGGATATCGAAGCCATCGATGCGCAGATCAAGCAAGCCGATCCGTCGTTGCCCGGCGCCCTGTTGCGTGGCGATGCGATCCTCGCCCACCCGGTGTTCAACCGCTTCCACACCGAGCACGAAATGCTGCGCTACCTCAAGCGCCTGCAAAACAAGGATCTGGCGCTCGACCACTCGATGATTTCGCTCGGCTCGTGCACGATGAAGCTCAACGCCACCAGCGAGATGATCCCGATCACCTGGGCGGAATTCGGCGACATGCACCCCTTCGCGCCGATCGATCAGGCGCAGGGCTACATGGAGATGATCGGCGGGCTGGAAAGCTGGCTGAAGACGATCACCGGCTTCGACGCGATCAGCATGCAGTCGAACTCTGGTGCGCAGGGTGAATACGCCGGCATCGTCGCCATTACGCGTTACCACGCCAGCCGCGGCGAAGGGCATCGCAACATCTGCCTGATTCCGAAATCGGCGCACGGCACCAACCCGGCGACCGCGCAGATGTGCGGCCTCGATATCGTCGTCGTCAATTGCGACGAAAGCGGCAACGTCGACGTCGCCGACCTCAAGGCCAAAGCCGAACAGCATTCGGCCAATCTTGCCTGCCTGATGATCACCTACCCGTCGACGCATGGCGTGTTCGAGGAAGCGATCAAGGGCATCTGCGCGATCATTCATTCGCATGGCGGCCAGGTCTACATGGACGGCGCCAACCTCAACGCGCAGGTCGGTCTCACCTCGCCGGGCCACATCGGCGCCGACGTCAGCCACATGAACCTGCACAAGACCTTCGCCATTCCGCACGGCGGCGGCGGACCGGGCATGGGTCCGATTGGCCTGAAAGCCCATCTGGCACCATTCATGGCCAACCATGTCGTGCAACCGATCAGCGGTCCGAATGCGGGACAAGGCGCCGTTTCCGCCGCGCCGTGGGGCTCCGCCTCGATCCTGCCGATCTCGTGGATGTACATCGCGATGCTCGGCGGCAAGGGTCTCAAGCGCGCGACCGAAGTGGCCATTCTCAACGCCAACTACGTCGCTTCGCAGCTGAACGCAGACTACCCGGTGCTCTACACCGGCAAGAACGGCCGCGTGGCGCACGAGTGCATCATCGACATCCGCCCGATCAAGGCGGCCACCGGCATCGCCGAGATCGACATCGCCAAGCGCCTGATGGACTACGGTTTCCACGCACCGACGGTCAGCTTCCCGGTGGCGGGAACGATCATGGTCGAGCCGACCGAATCAGAGTCGAAAGCAGAACTCGACCGTTTCGTCGCGGCGATGGCCTCGATCCGCAACGAGATCCGCAAGATCGAACAAGGCGTCTGGCCGGCCGACAACAATCCACTCAAGAACGCACCACACACCCAGGCCGACATCATCGACGCCAACTGGAACCGCCCGTACAGCCGCGAAGAAGCCGTTTTCCCACTGCCGTGGGTCGCCGCCAACAAGTTCTGGCCGAGTGTGAACCGGATCGACGACGTCTATGGCGATCGCAATTTGTTTTGTGCTTGTGCGCCAATGAGCGACTACAACTAAAGATCACGGCACGCAGCAACAAAATGGCCGCTTCAGTGCTGAACTGAAGCGGCCATTTCCTTATTCACTTGCCGCAAGCCGGCTACACGCCGACGATCCTTGGCGGCGGGTTACTTGCCGCGCCCACCACCTCCACCGCCGCCGCTGTTGCCACCGCCGCCTTTACCGCTATTTCCCGAGTTACCGTTGCTGCCGCTGGAGTTCCCTTTTGATTGCGCAGACTTTCCACGTTCGGTCGACGTTGAATTCACCGCGACGCTCTTGGATTTTTGCGCGTTCATTGCCTTGAACTCGTTCAACGGCTTGTTGGTCTTCGACGCGCTAACCACCGCGCCAAGTTTGACGCCCATGGCGTTCGCAATCGCACCCCAGCCCATGCCGGCTTGTCTCTGCGCGAGAATGCCGGCGAGGGTGATCGTCTCACCGGTATCGGTCGTGATTGCGCCGCCGTTCAGCGCCGCCGCCAATTGCTCGGGCGTCGGCGCCGTGATGCCTGCCTTCGCCAGTTCCGCCTGGACGAGCGAGAGCGCGATATTGATGTTTCCGTACCCCAGCTTGCCGGTTGCCGGCTGGAAGGTCACCGATGCCGCGTCCGGGTTGGTGCTGTCCGGCGTGGCAAGGAGCAACACCTGCTTCCCATCGCGCAGGCCGGTAATCAAGGATTCGGCGTTTCTTTCCGATCCGGCCAGCACCGCATACTGTGCCTCGAGTTTTTCCGCCGGTCGGGTCGATGTCGTAACCGCCACGGGGATCGGGTCTTCACCCGTTTGCGCCCAGACCGGGTAAGCGATCGTCAGCGCGCTGACGAATCCGGCGCCAGCCAATGCCAGCGC
>JAGNOM010000382.1 GCA_017990155.1 Propionivibrio sp.
CAAGGCCGAGGCCGCGTCGTCGATGGCGATCACGGGGATGACGCCGATTCCCGCAAGGCTTTGGAACGGATTGTTCAATTTGTTCTCCTGGTATAGATAGAGCGCACCACAGGTTCATCGGATAACGAAAAACGTTAGCTTACTAAATGTTAGTCCGCGATTCAGCCTGTAACGTTATAAAATTTAAACTAAAGATATCGCTTCAATTTCTGACTGTCAAGCGGTTTGCAAAGTTATAATTTGAAAAGTTCTAGTGGATTTCTCCTTGTGATCGCCAAATATTGACGTGTTTTGATAGAATTTTTGAAACAAATCGCCGGAAAAGGATGACGTGAATTCCGAAATTGTTTCAGGAGATTCTTTATTTTTTCGTTATATATTAGAACGTTTCTTTCAAATAACTGAGCAATGCGGTGGAGTATCAAATGAATGACAAATCACTTTTCTTGGCAATCGATGTCGGAACAGGCAGCGTGCGTGCGGCGTTGGTCGATCGGTCCGGGGCGATTCTCAAGCTGGTCGGGCAGGAGCATCAGCAGATCGTCCCGCACTACGGGTGGGCCGAGCAGCGCCCGGAGGATTGGTGGAATGGCGCGATCGCGGTCGTTGGTCAGGTTCTGGCGGCCGTACCGGATGCCGCGAACCGGATCGAAGCCATCTGCGCTTGCGGTCAGATGCACGGGACCGTGCTGATCGACGCTGCAGGCCAACTGACGCGCGACACCGCGCCGCTCTGGAACGACAAGCGTGCCCAGCCGCAAGTGGCGACGTTCAGGAAAGCGCATCAACCGGATTGGTATCTGCCTGTGACGGCCAATCCGCCAACGCCGGCCTGGCCGGGGTTCAAGCTGCAGTGGATGAAGGCCCATGACCCGGATGCATATGCACGCGCGAGCACGGTGTTCATGCCAAAGGACTACATCAACTTCCGACTGTGTGGTGAGCGCGCGTTGGACTGGACGGACGCGTCGATCAGTTTCATGATGGACTCGGCGACACGAGACTGGTCGCCATCGCTACTCGAAACGCTCGGTCTGGACCGCGCCAAGCTGCCTCCGATCCGCTCACCGCTCGATGTGCTGGGCAGCGTGACCGACGCGACGGCCGCGGCTACCGGCCTGCGCAAAGGCACCCCGGTCCTGGTGGGCGGCGGCGATTATCCCGTTTCGATGATCGGCTCGGGTGTCGTGTCCGCCGGAACGGGGTCGGACATCACCGGGACCTCGTCGATAATCACCGTACTCGCGAAGACGCCGATGCTTCACCCGGAAGTCTCCAACGTCGCGACCTTGGACAAGCTCTGGGGGCGCTTCATGCTGCTCGATTCGGGTGGCGACGCCGTACGTTGGGCGCGCCGAGCCTTTCACCAGAACCAGTTATCGTACGACGACGTGACCCGCCTTGCGGGCGAGGCGCCCGCAGGCGCGGACGGCTTGTTCTTCCTGCCTTACCTGTCCGGTGAGCGCTTTGGTGATCACCCGAACTCGCGTGCGCAATTCTTCGGTCTTGCCGCCAAGCACGGGCTGCCGCATTTGCACCGTGCGATCCTGGAAGGCGTGGCCTTTGGCGTACGCAAGAACATCGAGATCATCGCTTCAACCGGCGTGCATCTCGAACAGATCATTGCTGCCAGCGGCGGTGCCAAGGCGGAATTGTGGCTGCAGATCAAGGCCAGCATGTACAAGACCCCGATTATCGTGCCGGCCGAACCCGAAGGCGGAGTGATCGGCTGCGCGATGCTGGCAGCGACAGCGATGGGGCATTTCCCGTCTCTGGAGGCTGCGGCGCGCAAGTTTGTCCGATTCGTGCGCGAATTTCACCCAGAACCAGCGGCCGTCGAGGCTTACGATCGCATGATGCCCATCTTCGAGCGCGTCTATACGCAGTCGCAAGGCATCTACGACGATCTTGATCGGCTGGCAGGGGTGAGCCAAGAAGTATGACCATCGGGCGTGAGCGCTATTCGGCCGTTCTCTGGGATATGGACGGCACGCTGATCGACAGCGAACCGCTCCATTTCCGATCGATGGTGCATGCGCTGTCCAGCCTTGGCGCCCCTGTCGATGAGGGGCTACAGGCCAAGACGACCGGACTCAGCGAGAGCGAGGTCCTGGACTTCTGTCGGCGCAGTCTCGGCATTATCGTCAGTGCCGAAATCTGGACCGAACTGCGCAACAGCTATTACTTGGCGCGCTCCACGGGTCTGCAAGCGCGCCGTGGTGCATTGCCGACATTTCTTCACCTCGCGCAACGCGGAACACCACAGGCTGTCGTCTCCAATTCCAAGAGAATCATCGTTGATGCCAACCTTCAAGCGTTGTCGTTCGACGCTGCAAAAATCTTGAGCATCCCGAGCATCAGTCGCGACGACGTCAGGATGGCCAAGCCGCATCCGGAGCCTTATCTGCTCGCGGCCGCTACGCTCGGGCTGCCTCCGGCTGAATGTCTGGTCATTGAGGACAGCTTCGCCGGCGCCCGCTCCGGCGTTGCCGCGGGCATGCGCGTACTCTTCTGGCCTGAGTCCACACCGGAAGCGCTTCCGCACGGGCCGGTGACTTACATAGAAGCGGCGTCGGACCTCGAATCACAACTGCGCATGCTGCTCTACTAGAGGATGCCGCTGGTTCGCTGCTCGGCGAGGCGCTTCTTCATTTCCTGAACCGTTTGCAGGTGAGCTGAACCCCGTTGCATCGACACGCTGGTGCTCAGGATATCGATCATCACCAAGGCGGCCAGCCGTGAGGTCGTAGGCGTGAAGAAGTTCGTGTCCTCAGGTGTTGCCGCGATTAATGCCACGTCCGCATACTTCGTGATCGGACTCTCTGAACCTGTGATGACGAGCACCGACGCACCGCGCTCACGTGCGACCCGTACAGCTTCGATCAAGACATGAGAACTGCCTGAGTAGGAAATAGCGACTACCGTATCACCGGGTTTCAGCATCGACGAAGTAATGAGCTGCTGGTGCGGATCTGCCGTCGCACTGCACGGAACGCCAAACAGAGGAAAGCGCTGTTGCGCATCGAATGCCACAACAGCCGAAGCGCCGAAACCAAAGAACTCGATGCGCGCCGAACGGACGAGCAGGTCAACGGCTCTGGCGACCGCATGTCGATCGAGTTTTCGCCGCGT
>JAGNOM010000381.1 GCA_017990155.1 Propionivibrio sp.
AAGCAAGATCGCCCAAGTCGCGTCACTGTGCCGTACGCTTCGTGCAGAAAACGCGCAGCTGCGGCAACAGCTGGCTGTCGCGGAAGTAGACAAGAAGGGTCTCACCGAACGAATGGACGCTGCCCGAGCCCGACTCGAGCAGCTCGCCGGTCAATTGCCCGAAGTCAAAGCCACCGCCTGATCAGCCCCCCGCCCCTCATGCCCAACGAAGCCTACTATCTCGACATCACCCTGCTCGGCAAGGAATACCGCGTCGCCTGCCCGCCTGAAGAACACGCCGCGCTGCTGGCGGCGGTTGCCTACGTCGACGAGAAAATGCACGACATTGCCGAGAAAACGAAGAGCAACATCTCGGAACGCATTGCCGTGATGGCCGCGCTGAACATTGCGCATGAACACCTCTCAAAGAAGCATTCAACAACGGAAATCCCTGCCCTGAGTGGGGCCGAATCAGGGCTGGACTTCGGCGCGGTTAAGCGTAGAATTTCCGACATGGAGGCAAAGCTTGAAGCGGTTCTCGAACCGCAGGAAAAGCTGATTTAGGCCTCAACCAGTTGTTCCCTGCGGTGTTTGTCAAGGCCATATATTCCTTGAACCAATGCTAATTGGCGTCGGTTGCGAACCATTGAAGCTGCTGTTGTGCAAGCCCCATCTGTCGGGCGAGCCTGATGCGGACGGAACGTGACCTCTCTGAACCCCGGTTCAGGATGCCGGCCTAACGGCACTTGCGGGGACATTATTCGACGGCGTGGAACATGAGTTCCACGCCGTTTTTCTTTGTCGGCACAGCATGGAACTTGTGGCGGTCGGACGTGCCGAAAAGTGATCTCTTTCGGCTCAATCCCTTCCCATGCTGCATTTCGACAACCGCCTGATCCGCGAACTCCCCGGCGAAAGTGAATCCGCCAACTTCCCGCGCCAGGTTCATGGCGCCGTTTGGTCGCCCGTCGTGCCAACGCCCGTACCCGCGCCGCAACTGTTGGCTCACTCTCGCGAGATGGCAGCACTTCTGGGTCTGGACGAGGCGGCACTGAAGTCAGCGGAATGGACCGAAGCGCTGGCCGGCAACACGCTGATTCCGGGCATGGCCAGCTACGCGACCTGCTACGGCGGCTATCAGTTCGGCTCTTGGGCACGCCAACTCGGCGACGGCCGCGCGATATTTCTCGGCGAGGTCGTCAACGTTGAGGGCCAGCGTTTCGAGTTACAGCTCAAGGGTGCCGGCCCGACGCCGTATTCGCGCCGGGCCGACGGGCGCGCGGTCTTGCGCTCATCGATTCGTGAATTCCTGTGCAGCGAGGCAATGCATCATCTCGGCGTCCCCACGACCCGTGCGCTTGCGTTGGTCGCCACTGGCGATCGGGTGACCCGCGACATGTTCTACGATGGCCACCCGGTCGAAGAGCAAGGCGCCGTGGTGTGCCGCGTCGCACCCTCGTTCGTCCGCTTCGGACACTTTGAACTCCCCGCTTCGCGTGGTGACGAGACGCTGCTCCGGCAATTGGTCGATTTCACGATTTCCCGCGATTTCCCGCTTTTCGCCGCACTCCCGCCGGAAGAACGGCTGACGCGCTGGTTCGTTGAAATCTGCGAACGGACCGCATGCCTGATGGTGGACTGGATGCGCTTTGGCTTCGTGCACGGCGTGATGAACACCGACAACATGTCGATTCTTGGCCTGACGATCGACTACGGCCCCTACGGCTGGGTCGATGACTTCAATCCGGGCTGGACACCGAACACCACGGACGCGAACGGTCGCCGTTACTGCTTTGCCCGACAACCCGAGATTGCGCGCTGGAATCTCGAGCGGCTTGCCGAAGCGCTGGCTGTCATCGCCACCGACCCCGACGATCTGGCGCAGGGACTGGCCAGTTATGACACGGTCTATGCCAGGGAATTCCATCACGCCCTCGCCGCCAAGTTCGGGTTTCCGCAATGGTCGCGCGATGATGTCGAACGGGTCGAAACGGCTTTCGATTTGCTGCAAAAAGCCGAGGTCGACATGACGCTTTTCTTCCGCAAGCTGTCGCTTGTCGACCCGAACGATCCTGAACTCGGCGTTCTTCACGAGGCGTTCTACCGTCGCGAATTGCTCATGGAACACGGCGCAGCCTTCCAATCCTGGCTCGCGCAGTGGGCGGCGCGCATCCGTTCCGGCGGCGAAGCGTCGGCGACCCGTGTCGCACGCATGAACGCCAACAATCCACGCTACGTCCTGCGCAACTATCTGGCGCAACAAGCGATCGATCGGGCCGAGCAGGGCGATCCAGCGATGATTCATGAGCTGCTCGATGTCCTGCGACGTCCGTTTGACGACCAGGATGGATGCGAAGCATTCGCCGAAAAACGTCCGGACTGGGCCCGTCAGAAGGCCGGATGCTCGATGCTTTCATGCAGTTCGTGAGATGCCGGAAACGGAACGGCGAAAAAGCCGGGAAAGTGCGTAGAATGGGGCTTTCAGCGTAAAGGAACGTCCATGCCCTACACCTCCGAACTGGTTCAAGAACTGAACGCCCTGATCCGTTTCGATCTGGACACCGGCCAGCAGGGCATCAAGGTGCACAAGACCGCCGATGAAGAAATCATCGCCGCCGTTCAACGCCTGCACGCGAAGGGCCTGATTACGCAAGCGGACGGGGGCTATCTGACCAGCCTCGGGCGCGAAGCCGCCGAGCACGCGCAAGCGACGCTCGGTTTGCTCACCACCGGCGTCGCAGCGGCCGTCGGCAACCACTGACACAGCGCTTGGCCAGTCCGACCCGGACGCTATCGTGGAAGATTCGAGAGCGTTCCGAGGAATTCGTCGGCGCCCTGAAAACCGATCACCCGGACGTTCTTGATTTCTTCACCCGCGCTGTTGAAGAAGAGAATTCCGGGGGGGCCGAAAAGACCAAACCGGGTGAGCAAGGCCTTGTCGTCGTCCGAATTCGCGGTGACGTCGGCTTGCAGAAGCAACCACCCGGATAGCTGCGCCTGGACGCGTGCGTCGGAAAAAGTGAACCGTTCCATCTCCTTGCACGATACGCACCAGTCAGCGTAGAAATCGAGCATCACCGGCTTGCCCGCCGCCTTGACGCGTTCGTCAAGTTCGCTGACCGAGCGAACGCGCTCGAAGCGCAATGAGGGCGT
>JAGNOM010000383.1 GCA_017990155.1 Propionivibrio sp.
GGGCCAGCACCTCGATCGACGGAACCTCCGACAAGGCATGGAAATAGAGCGGAAACAGCCCCCACATGACGAAGGCCAGCAGTGCGTAGACGAGGCCGGCACGGGAGGTTGCGGCGATTGACGCCGCAGAAGCTTTGGACGGGAGGGACATTGACCGGAAGAAGTGCGGGTGAGGATGGCATGGAAGTCTAGCAGCAGCCGGGGCGATGATGCTTGGCCACCGCCCCGCGACCAGGACAAATCACATGACCGCTCTCTCCCTCCCCTTCAAGGGGAAGGTCGCAAAAGCGACGTTTGTGATTGGACGGGCCGGGGTGGGGATGGGGCGCGAACGGTGGCTTGATCGACGAAATAGCCGCCAGAAAATCCCATCCCCCTCCCAACCTCCCCCTTGAAGGGGGAGGAATTGATGTGTACAGCATTCATGCGATCGCTCAGGCCCTGCGACGTCAGCCAGGAACGAAAATCCCCGTCAGCTCCGCGAGGGTTTGCCGGGCAAGCACACGCGGAAGGTACTCCCCTGCCCGACCTCGCTCGAAATCTCGATGCGTCCCTTGTGACTCTGGACGATGCCGAAGGACAGCGGCAGGCCGAGCCCGGTGCCCTGGCCGACCGGTTTGGTGGTGAAAAAGGGCTCGAAAACGCGTTTCAGGACCTCCTTCTCGATCCTGGAGCCGGTATCGCTCACGGCAAAGCAGATATCGTCGCCGTCGGTGCCGGTGCACACGGTGATCGTCCCGCGTTCGGCCCCGATCGCCTGCACGGCATTGACCAGCAGATTGATGATCACCTGATTGATCTGCGAGGCGATGCAAGGGATGGTCGGAATATCGCCGTACCTGGTCACCACTTCGGCCTTTTGCCTGATTTCGCTGGCGAGGATGTTGAGCGCCGAGTCGATCGCGTGGTTCAGATCCATCTCACCCCATTCGGCGTCGGCTTCGACGCTCGAGAAGTCCCGGAGATCCTGGACGATCTTGCTCACGCGTGCGAGGCCGTCGCGCGTTTCGCTCAAGAGATCGCCAAGGTCAATTTCCTCGCGGATGCGCTGCAGTTGTGCCGTAATTTCCGGCGTCGCGGTGACCGTTGCCAGCATAGTACCAACCAGGCTCAGACGCGCTTCAATCGCGTTGAAGCCGGAGAACACACGGGCCAACGGATCGTTGATCTCGCTCGCGACACTCGACGCGAGATGACCGACACCGGCCAGTTGCTCTGAACGCAAAAGCTGCTCGTAGGCAAATGTCAGCTTGGCGTTGGCCTCCTCCAGTTCGGCATTCTGACGCTGGATCGCCGCCTCGTTGCGTTTGCGCAGGGTCACGTCGCGCGCGATGCCGACGAGACCGATCACCTCGCCCTCGAAATCGCGCAGCGGCACCTTGGTCGTCTGCGTCCACTCCGGCTCGCCGGTATGCAGGTTCGGCGTGAACTGTTCAAGGGCGACCAGCGGCTCACCGGTTTGAAAGATCTTGCGCTCGACCTCGTTGAATTCGGCGGCCATTTCCGGCGGATAGAAATCGAAATCGGACTTGCCGATCAGTTCCTCCGGGCCTTTCTTGCCCATCAGTCGCGCGGCGGCCCGATTGGCCAGAATGAAGCGGCTTTGCCGGTCCTTGGCGTAGATCCGGTCCGGCATGATGTCGATCAGCGTTCGATACACGTAGGCACGGATGTCTTCTGTCGCGCCCAGTCGCCGGATCGCCGCCTTGACCGGGAAACCCTCCTCGTCCGGGCTCGCGGTCTCGGCGCTTTCCGACACTTCGCTGCGTTTCTCCATCGTCACGATCGAGCTCTCCTGATAACGTTCAGACACGAAAGCCACTCCAGTCTCTCGGTTGCATTGCGCACAGAGCGTAGCTTGCCGCCCCCTCATGGCGCAACAAAAAATGCTCAATGAATCAGAAAGCGCCATCCAGGCGGCGCGCCCCGTTGCTCCGCAGGAAAATGTGGTCGCGAATCATCGCTTTCGCCCGGCGAGCGCTCTGTTTTGCCACGTCCTGCGGGTAAAATACCGCTCTTCTGGAATCTAGGACAGCGCCGTGAGCAACGCCACCAAAGACAACAAGACCGCCGACGCCGCAAACGCCCCCGCAGCGGCCACCAACTTCATCCGCAATATCATCGACGCGGAACTCGCCGCCGGCAAGCACGCCGAGCGCCGCTGGTCCGGCCAGCCCGGTCTCGCCGAGCAGCAGCTCGCCGGCCCGCTCGACCCGGCGAAGATCCGCACGCGCTTTCCACCGGAGCCGAACGGCTACCTGCACTTCGGCCACGCCAAGTCGATCTGCCTGAATTTCGGCCTCGCCCGCGACTACGGCGGCCGCTGCCACCTGCGTTTCGACGATACCAATCCGGAGAAGGAAGAGAAGGAATACGTCGATTCGATCATCGACGCCGTGCATTGGCTCGGTTTCTCGTGGAAAGACGACCAGGAAGACAATCTCTACTACGCCTCCGACTACTTCGACTGGATGATCGCCAGCGCGGAGTATCTGATTGCCTCGGGCCACGCCTACGTCGACAGCCAGAGTGCCGACGAGATGCGCGCCAACCGCGGCACGCTGACCCAGCCGGGCAAGGACTCGCCCTACCGCAACCGCACGCCGGAAGAGAACATGCTGCTCTTCCGCCGCATGCAGTCCGGCGAATTCCCCGACGGTGCGCTGATCCTGCGCGCCAAGATCGACATGGCCTCGCCCAACATCAACCTGCGCGACCCGGCGATCTACCGCATCCGTCACGCCACGCACCACAACACCGGCGACAAGTGGTGCGTCTACCCGATGTACACCTTCGCGCACCCGATCGAGGACGCGCTGGAGAACATCACGCACTCGATCTGCACGCTCGAATTCGAGGACCAGCGTCCGTTCTACGACTGGCTGCTCGAACACCTGGCCGAGGGCGGCCTGCTGCAGCGACCGGTGCCGCAACAGATCGAGTTTTCGCGTCTGAATCTCACCTACGTCATCCTCTCCAAGCGCAAGCTGATCCAGCTCGTCGAAGAAAAGCACGTGAGCGGCTGGGATGATCCGCGCATGCCGACGCTGGTCGGCGCCCGCCGCCGTGGTTATGCCCCCGAAGGTTTCCATCTGTTTGCCGAGCGCATCGGCGTCTCCAA
>JAGNOM010000080.1 GCA_017990155.1 Propionivibrio sp.
CAGCGAATTCGGTGCGGACACCGACTTCGATCAGGCCAGTGCAGGGTTCTTCCTGGCGCGTACTTGGGGACGCGACACGCTGATCGGCGGACTGAATGTGAATGCAACCGTCAACGGCATCGCCCCTGTCCAGAGCCAGAACCGTCTCGGCGGCTTCTTGCGTCTTTCCGGTTTTGAGGAAGGCAGGTTAACCGGGCAGCAAGCTGCCCTGGCGAGGCTGATATACATGCGCCGGATCAACGATATCCAGCAGTTCACGGCCTACGCGGGGGCGAGCGTCGAAGCGGGCAACGTCTGGCAGAAGACTGGTGACATCACTGGAGGGCACAATATTCTGGCTGGCAGTGTCTTTATCGGAGCAGACACGCCGATCGGGCCGCTGTACTTCGCCTACGGGCGCAACGATACCGGGGAAGGGAGTCTGTATCTCTACCTCGGCCCCTTGTTCAGTTTCTAGCAGGTGTAGGCCCTTGCTATCGATCCGGTCACCAGGGAGGTATGCAATGACAAGCGCGAGATCGTCAAGGTGGATGCTGTTCAAGTGGCTGAAGTGGTGCGTGCTGCTGCTTTGCACCTCGGCAGCGGTGGCCGCGGCAACGCCTCTCGAAAAGGGCGCTCAGGAATACCTCACGGAAGAAATGAGCGCGCCGGTCATCGTGGACGGCACCGTTCTCTTCCGGGTTCGCGGCACGTCCGCCTATCCCGCCGACAAGCGTGCCGCCATCGTTGCGCAACGGATCGTCTCGTTGGCAGCCGACCCTGGCTTCAACCGTGAACAATTGCGTGTTGACAACGCACAACCCGACGTCGCGGTGGTGATGGCAGGCAATGCGTTGTTGATGGCGGTGTATGACGCCGATGCGCGCCTGGAGGGCGTCACGCCGCATATCCTGGCCGCATCGATCGGCATTCGGGTCGGCGAGGCGGTTGACGCCTGGCGGCTCGACCGAGCCCCCGCGACTCTGGGGCGTAACGCGCTATTCGCTGCCGGCGCAACCGTAGCCTTCGGTCTGGCCCTGTGGATCAGTCTGTTACTTTTCCGACGCACGCGCCGACTCAAAGCAGGGCGCCTCGGCAAGAAGGTTCAGGACGTCAATGTGCTTGGATTCAAGATTTTCGGCGCCCAGCAACTCTGGGGCTTTCTGGGCGGAGCGCTGAAGCTGGCATGGATAGTATCGATTTTTGTAGCGGCTTATCTTTACCTGAGCAGCGTTCTGATGATGTTCCCTTGGACGCGCGGCTTCGCAAGCAATCTGATCGCGCGGCTCGTCGATCCATTGCGTACTATCGGCCACGGCCTTATCGAGGCCTTGCCGAACGTGGTATTTCTCATTGCCCTGTATTTCCTCACCCGCTATGCGCTGAAACTGATCCGGCTCTTTTTCGAAAACATTGCCGAAGGCAAGGTGGCCTTGTCCGATTTCGAGCAGGACTGGGCCATACCCACCTACCGTCTGGTCAAGATACTGGTCGTCGCATTCGCCGTCGTCGTGGCGTACCCGTACATCCCGGGTTCGAGTTCGGAGGCCTTCAAAGGCGTGTCGCTGTTCATCGGCGTCATCTTCTCACTGGGCTCGTCGTCAGTGATCAGCAACATGATCGCCGGGTATACGATGATCTATAGGCGGGTTTTCAAGGTCGGCGACCGGGTCCGCATCGGAGAATTCCTTGGCGATGTGGATCAGGTGCGGATGCTGGTGACCTACTTGCGTACTGTCAAAAATGAGATCGTGGCTATCCCGAACTCGACGATCATCAACGGTGAAGTCGTAAACTACAGTTCCTTGGCACGCAAAACTGGCCTGATCCTGCATACTACAGTGGGAATCGGTTATGAGACACCGTGGCGCCAGGTCGAAGCGATGCTGATTGAGGCGGCCGCGCGCACCCCGGGCCTGTTGCGAGAACCGCCCCCCTTTGTGCTGCACAAGACGCTGGGAGACTTCTGTGTCGCCTACGAGGTCAACGCGTTCTGCAACGATTCCCATGCCATGGACTTGCTCTACACCGAACTGCACCGCAACGTACTCGATCTGTTCAATGAGTACGGAGTCCAGATCATGACGCCGGCCTACGAGGGAGATCCGGAGCAGCCCAAGGTGGTCCCCCGCGAGCAGTGGTATGCCGCCCCGGCTCGACCGCCACAAAGCCAGGACATCAACCACACAACAGCGCTTCCGTGAGAGGGTTTCGGGAAGAGCCGAACAAGCTGCTACAGATTTTGGCGGTTCAGGCAATTTGATACGCAATCGTGAATCAGCTCGATTTGTCATTGGACAAGTGGCCGTTTTGGGGCCGGCAGGCGGGGAATTTTCCCGT
The DNA here is from genome assembly GCA_017990155.1 of Propionivibrio sp. Lineage (GTDB taxonomy): Bacteria > Pseudomonadota > Gammaproteobacteria > Burkholderiales > Rhodocyclaceae > Propionivibrio. The sequence goes on from JAGNOM010000080.1 coordinate 2,320, forward strand.
ATCCGGCTCATGCCGGACGTACCTTTCCTGTCAGAGGTCGCCCCCCATTTGTTGATATCGAGCATCACCAACATGGGGAAGACCGCCGCACGCAATTTCTCTTTGCTGCGCAAAAGATTGCCGGAATCCCTACCCCAACGCCTGTTCGAAATCGGCAATCAGGTCAGCAACGCTCTCAAGGCCAATCGAGACACGGATCAATCCCTCGGCAATGCCCATCGCAGCCCTCGTCTCCGGGCCCGCTTCCCAGAAAATGGTCGGAGCCACCGGAATAATCAGTGTGCGCGTATCACCCAACCCAGTCGCCTTGATCGGCAGCGAAAGTCGATTGAGCACTTCGATCATCGATGACGGATCCAGCAGTTCAAAACTGAGCAGCCAGGAACCGGCCGCAAACAGTTCGCTGGCGCGCTCGTACTGTGCGTGCGAAGGCAGGAAAGGATAGTAAACCGCGCCGATGCGCGGGTGCTGCTCGAGCCAGCTTGCCAGACGGAGCGCCGTGTCACTGCACTGCTTGATGCGAAGGCTCAGGGTTTCGCTGCCGATGCTGATGCGATGCGCCTGATCCGACGAAAGCGCGGCGCCCATGTCACGCAGCCCCTTCTTGCGAATCTGGACCAGGCCCCATCCCTGCGACGGCCCACTTCGATAGGATGAAACGATGTTCGGATAGCCCGACCAATCGAACATCCCGGTATCGGTCACCGCGCCACCCAGTGCCTCGCCATGCCCCGCGATGGTCTTCGTCAGCGAATTGATGACCAGGCCAGCGCCGACAGTTTTTGGTCTGAAGAGCGCCGGCGAAGTCACCGTGTTATCGACCACGTAGAGAATTCCTCGCTCGCGGCACAACGCTCCGATGGCTGCCAGATCGGCCACCTGCGTCCGGGGATTGGCGATCGTCTCGACGAAGACCATGCGCGTATTGGGCCGTATCGCGGCGGAGACCGCTTCAACCGAGCACGCATCGACCTTATCGACCGAAATGTCGAGCCCACCCATCGTTCCGAAAAGGCTGTTCGTATTGCCAAAGACATAGCGGCTGGCGACCACGTGGTCACCGGCGCGCAGCAGCGTCAGGAAAGTCGCGGTGATGGCGCCCATACCCGTGGCAAAACAGATCGTTCCCACCCCATCTTCCAGCTCGGTGAGTTTTGCCTCCAGCGCTGCGGTCGTTGGCGTGCCCTGACGGGCATACTGATAGCTCCCCTTGAGCGTGCCCTGAAAGCCGCCAATCAGGTCTTCGACGCGATCAAAGCCGTATTGCACCGAGGTATGGATCGGCTTGTGAATACCCCCATGTTCGACGCCGAATCGGCGATCCGAATGGACGTTACGGGTGGCGAGCGCCGTCATATCGAGTTCTTTTTTCATGGTGTTCTGGTGATTCGGTCCAAGGATTGAGGTTCCGGCATCCATTGCTCTCGATCATTCACGAGGAACGGAGACGCCGGCTTCTGACATTTTGCCTGCAACTTGCGTTCGGCGCAGCTTTACACCGAAGGCGAAGATAACGATCGCCGCGATTGCAAGGGCATCGCCGTCGTCGGTGCTGGCCGCATCGGCTACGCCCTCGCCCTGAACGCCACTGTGCTGCCTTCCGCCAAACTCGAGTAGGTCGTCGACGCCGATTCACTGCGTCGGCGACTTCACGTCTTTCAAAGACCCGCGCGTGCCGCTCGCGTCGTATCGCCGCTACCGTAATCGGCGTTATCATTCGCGGCGCTGCACCGTACCCGACATCGACAACCCTGATCTGGCTTCAGAAAGGTTTGCTGCCGAAATGCGGTAAAACCGGTTGGTTTTTGTTGAACAGGAATTTGTCGCGTGAACCGTACTGAGATCGCCCACCCGTCCCTCAAAGCCGATGCGCTGCTGGTGTTGGTCACCCTGTTAGCCGCACTGGGCTGGCTGTTTTCCTACCATTCTCTCAAGGGGCTTCCGCCACTGCTGTTCATTGGCATCCGCTTCCTGTGTGGCGGACTGATCCTCGGCGCCTTTGGACTCGGAGAAGTGAAGGCCGTGCGCGCCAATCCGGCGGACCTTCGGCTGTGCATAAAAACGGGCCTGGTGCTTTCGCTGGCGATGATGTGCTGGATCACCGGCCTGCGACTAACCACGGCAATGGGACCCGGCGCCTTCATCAGCAGCCTTGGTGTGATCATCGCGCCGATCATGGCCGGCGTCCTTTTCCACGCCCGCATCGCTCGTTCTACATGGGTTGCTGCGCTGGTGGCCACGGTCGGGATGGCCTGTCTCGCGTTGCAGCCAGGCATGACGGTGCATGCCGCCGATCTATTCTTTCTCGCCAGTGCGCTCGCTTTCTCGATCCAGTTCAATCTGAACTCAAGGTTTGCGGGGAAAATTCCGGTCCTGCCGCTGACCGCCATTCAACTGAGCGTCGTCGGTGTCGTATCACTCGCAACTTCAAGCATTCTTGAGGAATGGCCGAGTCACGTTTCCGTCGAGACCGTGCTGTGGGTCGGCACGAGCATCCTGATCGCCACCTGCCTGCGCTTCTACCTGCAGGTTAGCGGCCAAGGTCGCACACCGCTCAGCCACGCGGCGTTCATCATGACGCTCGAACCGGTATGGACGGCGCTACTCGCCCTGATCTGGCTCGGCGAACGGATGCGTCCGTTGCAGGTGTTGGGCGGTGCGCTGATTATTTGCGCACTGGTCATCAGTCGCTGGCGTTCGATCTCTCGCTGAAAAGAACTATTTTTCGTTTGAACATACCGATAGAATTTGATTTCTATTTGAGGCAATTCGTCCTAGAATGTCTCCGAGGCGAAGGCGCGTTCTGCAACCACCCGCGCCCATCAAAAATCGGATTCACCTACTCATACTATTCACGAGGAGACAGATCATGGCTATCAGTTTGGCAGTCATCGGCGCTGGCCGCATCGGCCAGATTCATGCAACGAACGCGGCGCGCAATCCCGGCGTGACGCTGGCGGGCGTCGCGGACGCAATTCCGGAACCGGCCGCCAAGCTCGCGGCCGCGCTCGGGACAAAAGTCGTCACGGTCGAAGAGATCTTTACCGACCGTAGCGTCGACGCCGTACTCATCGGTTCGTCGACCGACACCCACGCCGACCTCATCCAGCGCGCCGCGGCTGCCGGCAAGCATATCTTCTGCGAGAAGCCGGTCGACCTCGAACTCAGCCGGGCGCGCGAATGCGAGAAGGTCGTCAACGCCTCCGGAAAAGCCTGTCTGATCGGCTTCCAGCGCCGCTTCGATCCGACCTTCGCCGCGCTCAAGGCGCGTCTGGAAAAGGGCGAAATCGGCGAGCTGGAAGCGCTGTCGGTCATCAGTCGCGATCCGGGTGCGCCTCCGGTCGAATACCTGCAGCGTTCGGGCGGCATCTTCAAGGACATGCTGATTCACGACTTCGACATCTTCCGCTGGATCTTCGGCGAAGAAGCGGAAACCGTGTATGCCACCGCCAGCGCCCTCACCGATCCGGCCATCGCCACGCTGGCCAACGATGCCGATACGACGGCAGTCACCCTCCGCACCGTCAGCGGCAAACTGGCGCAGATTCATACGTCGCGTCGCGCCGCCTACGGCTACGATCAACGCTTCGAGGTGCTCGGTTCGAAGGGCATGCTGCAAGCCGGCAACCATCGCCCGACCGAGGTCGTGGCCTCCGGCCCCGACGTCGTTTCGGTCGACAAGCCGGAGCACTTCTTCCTGCAGCGCTACGAAAGGGCGTATCGCAACGAGCTTGATCACTTCGTCGCAGTGCTCGCCGGTCAGGAAAAACTGCGCGTCAGCATTGAGGACGGCGTCAAGGCACTGGAACTCGCCGACGCTGCAACAACGTCCTGGCGCGAAAACCGCATCGTTCGTCTGCGCTAGTCGACGCACGCCGCCGATGGTGCCCCGGAGCGGGATGCCGTCGGCCACTCGGTTGATTTCCGGCGAGGGCGATTCAGAAGGAATGCTGAGCTACAATCGCTGCACAACACTATCCACGACGGGTATCAACCAACATGGCTCAGGACAACCGAGTTGAGGATCTGATTCAGCGGGTCGCCCGCGAGTACGACGATCTCTCCAAGCAACTGAAACTCATCGCGCAATACATCACCGAGCACCGACAGCAAATGGTCGTTGTTCGCATTCGCGACGTCGCCGACGCCTGCGGCGTTCAGCCTTCCGCGGTCGTGCGTTTTGCCCAGCATTTCGGATTCTCCGGTTACTCGGATCTGCAAGCCGTCTTTCGCGATGCCTACGCCAGTGGAACGACCGCGGGTAGCTACCATCAGCGACTGCAAGCGGTGATCAGCGACCATCCGGCGCAGATGCAAAGCTCGGAACTTGCCCGCAGCTTCCTCGAAACCTGCCAGGCGGGAATCGCCACAATGAAGACCGATCTGGACGATCGCGCCTTCGAGAAAGCCGTCACGATTCTGCAAAACGCCGAGCATATCTACATCATGGGCGTGCGCCGGATGTTCCCGGTCGCCAGCTACCTCGCCTACGCGCTCCCGCAGACGCGCAAGCGCGTCATCCTGGTCGACGGCTTGGGCGGACTGTACAAGGAGCAGATCGAGGGGCTCTCCAAAGGCGACGTGCTGATCTCGATCAGCATGGCCCCCTACGGAACAGAAACGCGCTATTGCACCGATCTGGCGGTTGAGCGGGAAGCAACAGTTGTCGCCATCACCGACAGTTCGCTGTCGCCGATTTCCAGAGCGGCGGCCGTATCGCTCACGGTCCATGAGTCGGAAGCGTATTTCTTCCGCTCGCTGGCAAGCACCATGAGCCTGGCGCAAGCCTTGTTCATAGCCCTCGCCTATCGACTCGAACTCAACATGGAACACAAAGCCGACCGGGCCAACGAGGGTTGATCAGTCACCATTCGCTCGACCGCACCTTGACGTAATCGGCAACTGCATCACTTTTCATTCAACGCGTCGAGAGCATGCTAAGCGGCGCAAGTACAGAAATGAAGAATTCCACTCTATTCGCCACCGAACGCAAACACGAAGTCGTTTCCATTGGCCGACTGGCCGTCGATCTATACGCAAACCAGTACGGCTGCGATCTGGAAGATGTATCGACCTTCGCGAAATACCTCGGCGGATCTTCGGGGAACGTCGCCTTTGGCTGCGCGCGCCTTGGGCTGCGCAGCGCCATGATCACTCGTGTTGGCAACGAACAGATGGGGCGTTTCCTGACAAAGACCCTCTCCGACGAAGGTTGCGACGTCTCCCAGATCAAGATTGACCCGGAGCACATGACTGCATTGGCGATTTTGGGCATCAAGGATCGCCAGACCTTTCCGCTCCTTTTTTACCGCGACAATTGCGCCGACATGGCCTTCGGTCCCGATGACGTCGACGAATCATTCATTGCCGACTGCTTGGCATTGCACATCACCGGAACACATTTCTCGACGCCGCGCGTACGTTCGGGAAGCCTTCGTGCGCTCGAATACGCTCATGCACACAACGTGCGCACCGTTCTCGACATTGATTACCGCCCAGTCCTCTGGGGCCTGACGACACCGGGGGACGGGAAGACCCGCTATATCCCAAGTCCGGATGTCACGGCCAGCTTCCAGGAAGTGCTGTGCGAATTCGACCTCATCGTCGGAACCGAAGAAGAGTTTGAAATCGCCGGCGGCACGCCCGACCTCATCTCCTCCTTGCGCGAAGTACGCAAGCGTTCCGCCGCGACGCTGGTGGTGAAGCTTGGAGCGCTGGGCTGCGCCGTCATCGAGGGCGAGATCCCGAACCGGATTGAAGACGCGTTTCGCGTTCCGAGTCCGCGCGTAGAAGTTCTCAACGTGCTCGGTGCAGGTGACGCATTCCTGGCTGGTTTTCTCTCCGGCTGGCTGCGCGGCTTCGACTACAAGATCTGTTGTCAGCGCGCCAACGCCTGTGGCGCGCTTGTCGTATCAAGGCACTCGTGTGCGCCGGCAATGCCGACCGAAGAGGAACTGCAGTACTTCATGGGACACGTTGACACCCTGACAGAGCCGGCGGTTGACGGCACACTCAACTGGCTGCACCACGTCACGCCAAAACGTCGCGCCTGGAACGACGTATTCGTAATCGCCTTTGATCACCGCAGCCAGCTTTACGATCTGGCGCGGCAAGCGGGCGCCTCGGAAAGCAGGCTGCCGGCCCTAAAACGACTCCTGGTCGAAACTGTCGCCAAAACGGAAGAAAGACTCCACCTCTATGGCTGTGTCGGCGCGCTGATCGACGACATTTACGGCGAAGACGCGCTGCACGCCGCGACCGGCCGAAACTGGTGGCTCGGGCGCCCGGTCGAACAGCCGGGATCGAATCCGGTCATCTTCGAACTCGGCAGTTCGATCGGTTCGGTACTTGAACACTGGCCGAAAGAGCAGGTCGTCAAATGCCTTATTTACTACCACCCGGACGACTACCTTGACCGGCGATTAGCACAGGAAAGCCAAGTCCGAACCCTGTGCGAAGCAACCAACGAAAGCGGCCACGAACTCCTCCTTGAGCTCATACCCGCCAAAGGTTTGCCATTTCAGGAAGACACAACGATCCGGACGATGACGCGCTTCTACAATCTCGGCATTCACCCGGACTGGTGGAAGCTGCCAGCGCCATCCGCCGAACAATGGAAGCAAATCGATGAGTTGATCAAGGAACGAGACCCCTACAGCCGTGGCGTCCTGATGCTCGGCCTCAGCGCCCCGATCGATCAACTGGTAGCTTCCTTTGAAGAAGCAAGAGATAGCAGCACTTGCCGCGGGTTCGCCGTCGGCCGAAGCATATTCCAGGACCCGGCGCGAGAATGGCTTACCAACAAGATCGACGACCAGACACTCATTCAGCGCTGCTGCGACAATTTTGAGCAACTCATCGTCGCCTGGCGAAGAATCCGCAGCGATCGCTAGGGCTAGGTATTTTTCGGGGGCCCCCCAGCATTCCCCGGACGCTTGCGCCCATGCGAGGAGATGGGGCTTCGCATTTTGTCGAGTTGACGGAAACAGCCCTCTTTGCTTCCGCGAAGAGGGCTGTTGTGATGGGGAGCCTGGCGGTGACCTACTTTCACACACGGTAAGTGCACTATCATCGGCGCGACTTTGTTTC
>JAGNOM010000384.1 GCA_017990155.1 Propionivibrio sp.
GCCGTAGAGATCGAAGCTGATGGAAGCCACAACACCCTTGAACCCCGTAACCTTGTCCTCGACCTTCATGCCCAGCATGGTGAGGTGTTTTTTCACATGTTCCATTTCCGTTTCCTTTCTTCGTAGTTGCGCCAGGCATAACCCGGCAGTCGAGCTGACCTGCGCGAAAATCCGCGCAGTCAGCTCACTTTTGCGTTAGCCACCGACCATGACGAACGAAGTTGAGGTGTACTTTGCGCTAAAGGGTGATGACTTTGATCCAGACGCATTTACCATCCAATCTGGTTTAACACCGACCAAGGTGTATCGAAAGGGCGAACCTGGAAAGTATGTCGAGGAGTACAAATTTGGGCTGTGGGAAATTTCGACCGGCAGAATCGCAAATGACGTGCTACTCATTGACGAATTAGCTGATCAACTGATTTCACGCATTGAAGGTAGTGCTGACTGCATAGCTAGTGCCGTCGCAGAATCGGGCCTCTATGCAGTGCTAGAGGTTGTTTTGTATATATCCATGGACGAAGAATTATCTACGCCCGCATTGGGTTTTTCGTCGAAGACCATAGCTTTCTTGCACAGGGTGGGAGCTGAAATAGATGTCGATATTTACAGAAACTAGGGCTAACCCGCCGCTCCAGAGGGACGCTCCGCCGGTAAGCCGGCTGCGCGCCCCTGAGCTTCCACGTTCCTGAATGCCGGCTTTTCCTTTGGGCCAAGGACGGCTTTGGGTCGCCTGCCGTCAGCAGAAGGTCGATTCCATAAGCATGAGCGTTGGCCTCAACAATTCTCAGTTTCCGCGCAATGGCTTTCAAGCCTTCAGTGCAGCGCTGATCGACACCACTTCCTCCGCCGATTCGGCGAGGATGTCGCTCAGCGTTTCTTCGCCGAGCAGGAGTTCGAGATCGACGACCATTCCCTTGTTGCTCATGCCGTCCAGCGCGTCGAGCGGCGATTCGATCGGGGAGAGTTCGTCGGCAAGCAGCAGGGTGTCGCCGAGGGTGCGCGGCGGCATGGCGAGGTAACCGGACCACCGCGTTTCCATCGCTTCGAGGATGTGTGCCGGCACTTCCAGCGCGCGCATGACGGCGCGGCCGACCTGGGCTTCGGCGTCGCCGTGCCAGGGTTCGAGATCGCCATCGAGGAGTCCGGGGAAGCTGCCGGCGCGTGCGATCAGATAGAAGCTGCCGACCTCGTGCACGATGCCGGCGAAGAAGGCCGCGTCCGGGTTCTGGCGGGTGACGCGCCGGGCGATGACACGTGCCAGCGCTGCGACGTTGGCGGTGTGCTCCCAGAGACGGCTGGCGAGGGCGCGATGGGCTGCGTTGGCCGACATCTCCTTCATCTGGCGGACGACGATCGACGCGGCGAGTGCGCGCAGGGCGGAAAATCCGAGCCGTGAAATGGCGCCCTTGAGTTCGGTGATCGGGCGGCCGCCGGGGTTGTAGCTGACCGAGTTGGCAAGCCCGATGACACGCGCGGCGAGAATCGGTTCGGCGGCGATCAGCTTGCCGAGTGCGTCGATGGCGCAATCCGGGTCGTCGAGCATGCGCTGCACGCGCAGGGCGATTTCCGTATGCGTGGGAAAGACGATGTCGCCGCGTTCGGCGTCGGCCGCGATGGCGCTTAATACAGAAGAAATGTTCATCATGATCCTCCCTTGCTGTGGCGGCTGCCAAAGTTGGCGATGGCGGCCGGGATCTGATTAAGGTGCAGCGTAAGGTCAACGGCGCCGATCTTGATTGCTTCTTTCGGCATCCCGAAGACGACGCTGCTGGCTTCGTCCTGGGCGATGGTTCGTGCGCCGGCATCGTGCATTTCCTTGAGTCCCTGCGCGCCGTCGTCGCCCATGCCGGTCATGATGATGCCGAGAGCGTTGGCGCCGGCGTACTTGGCGACCGAGCGGAACAGGACATCGACCGACGGACGGTGCCGGTTCACCGGTGGGCCTTCGGCCACGTCGACCGAGTATTGCCCACCGATGCGCTTGAGCATCAGGTGCTTGCCGCCCGGCGCGACGAGCGCCCGTCCCGGCTGCACGCGGTTGCCCTGACGAGCTTCCAGGACTTCGATTTCGCACAGGCCATTCAGGCGTTCGGCGAACATCGCGGTGAATACGGCCGGCATGTGCTGGACGATGACGATCCCGAAGGTGGCCGCCGGCAGGCGGGTCAGCACGGCTTCGAGCGCCTGCGTGCCGCCGGTCGAGGTTCCGATCGCGATCACCGGGTCGGCCATGCCGAGCGGCACGGGCCTGAAATTCGGGCTGATCATGACGTCGGCGGTGAGTTTGGCGTCAGACATTGCCGTTCCTGATCTCGGCGCCCGCGCCCTCGGGGAAGGCCAGCCAGACATTGCCGCTCCAGACGTCGAAGTGCAGTTTCCGCCGTCCGCTGCCGCCGATGTGCTCGGCGAGCAGGGCGATATGCTGTACTGCGAGAAACTGGTGTGCGACCTCGATGTTCCGCGCGCCAATATCCAGTTTCCCTTCCGCTTTCTGGCCGAACATGTTGGCGCCGCCAAACAGTTTGGCCTGGTACTCGGACGGCCGCGTGCCAGCCTTGTCGACATGCCACAGGAAAAGCGCAAAGGCTTCGGTCGCATAGCGCCCGTCGGGTTCATGGCCTGCCGGTTCGGTTCTCTGGTCGCGCTCGGCCATCATGTAGTGGCACATGCCGCCGATGCGCATGCGCGCATGCCAGAGCGTGAGCGATACGCAGGACCCGAGCAGGGTCGAGATGCGGGTGTTGCCGCGGCCAAAGTGAAAGTCGCCGGGACGGAGCACGACCGTTTCGACGTTGTCCGGCGTATCGACACGCGGCATTCGGTGGGTCATGGCTTGCGATAAATGGTTGGCCTGACGCCGACGACGCGGTCGGTAATGCCGTTCAATGTCTCCGAGTGGCCGATGATCAGGTGTCCGCCCTTCTTTAGCCGGGGGAGCAGGTTATGTACGACGCGGGTCTTGGTTTCCGGGTCGAAGTAGATCATCACGTTGCGCAGGAAAATCACGTCGAAATCGCCGATGTCGGCCTCCACCGGATGCATCAGGTTGATCTGATAGAAGCGGGTGCGCTTGCGCAGTTCCGGCACGATGAGGAACGTTCCGGCGTG
>JAGNOM010000081.1 GCA_017990155.1 Propionivibrio sp.
GCATTACGGTGACCGAGAAGGGCTACTACCTCGATCCGGCCACATGGAAGCTGCAGTTGCAGTCGCCAGCCATCGCGGCTGACCTGGCCTCGTCGACGGCGCCAAAAACCATTCTCGGTTTGATCGTGCAAGCGCTGAAGAACAGAAAGGCGGCCGGTGTCCCGCCATTCACCGTCCTCAGTTGCGACAATCTGCCGAAGAACGGGCGTCTGGCAAAAGCCGCTGTCCTGGCTTTTGCGCGCGAAGTGGATGCCGACCTGGCGGCCTGGATCGATGCCGAAGTCTGTTTCCCGTGCTCGATGGTCGACCGCATTACGCCGGCGACGACCGATGCCGATCGCGCGCATGTCGCGCAAGTCACTGGCCTGGAGGACGCGTGGCCGGTGGTCACGGAACAGTTCGTGCAATGGGTGATCGAAGACAGCTTCTCGATGGGGCGTCCGGATTGGACTGTTGGCGGCGCGGTTTTCTCGGACGAGATCGAATGCTGGGAAGACATGAAGCTGCGCTGCCTGAACGGTGCGCACTCGACGCTGGCTTATCTCGCGCAATTGACCGGACACGAGACGGTGGCTGAGGCCATGCAAATGCCGCTCATCACCGGGATTCTTGATGCGCTCTGGCTTGAAGTCCGCGAGGTTCTGGTCGCACCGAAAGGCGTTGATCCGGCCGACTACATCGAGCAACTGAAGCGGCGTTTCCGTAACCCGGCGCTCAAGCACCGCACGCTGCAGATTGCCATGGATGGCTCGCAGAAACTCCCGCAGCGTTTGTTGGCGGGGCTGCGAGAACGCATTGCCAGGGGGCTGCCGTCGCCCGCATTGGCGACTGCGGTAGCGGCGTGGATGCATTACGCGGTGAAGACAGCGCATACGCCGGGTGGCGTACTCAATGATCCGCAGTCCGCCGAGATCCTCGCTCAGGCAAAACTCGCCGATGACGCCGCGAGCATTGTCAGCAATTTGCTGGCACTCAAGAAGATCTTTGGCGACGACCTGCTGGCCAACGATCGATTCCGGGCCGAACTCATCGGGAAGTTCGTCGAGTTGGCAAGGAACCCCACCGTCGCCTCTGCACCGCAAATCAAGGTTTGATCGACGGCGACTGGCCGGCAACAAGTCAATAAGGAGTTCAACGCATGAAAATGACCTTCCGTTGGTACGGAGATTCCGATCCCGTCAAGCTTGAGTACATCCGCCAGATTCCAGGCATCTACGGCATCGTCTCCGCGATCTACGACGTGCCGGTCGGCGAGGTCTGGCCGATCGAACAGCTTCGGGCCTTGCGTGATCGCATCGAAGGCGCGGGAATGAAGTTCGAAGTCGTCGAGAGCGTGCCGGTGCATGAGGACATCAAGCTCGGAAAGGCGTCACGCGATCGCCTGATCGCCAATTTCCAGCAGAACATCCGCAATTGCGCCGCCGTCGGCGTCAAGGTCATCTGCTACAACTTCATGCCTGTGTTCGACTGGACGCGCACCGAAATGGCCAGGGAGTTGCCGGACGGCTCCTTTACGCTGGCGTTCGACGCGGATGCGATTGCCAGGATCGATCCTGAGAAGGGTATTTCCCTGCCGGGCTGGGACGCGAGCTACAAGCCCGAAGAACTGAAGAACCTGCTGGCAGAATACAAATCGGTCAGCGAAGAAGCACTGTGGAGCAATCTGGAGTACTTCCTCAAGGCGATCATTCCGGTCGCCATTGAGGCGGGCGTCAAGATGGCGATGCATCCGGATGACCCGCCACGGCCGATATTCGGGCTGCCGCGCATCGTCAAGAATCGTGACGACCTGGCGCGCCTGGTTGACATCGTCGATTCGCCCGCGAACGGCCTGACCCTGTGTTCCGGCTCGCTCGGTGCCGATCTGTGCAACAACATCGAATCGCTGGTGCGCGAGTTCGGCGGCATGGGGCGGATCCACTTCGGGCACCTGCGCAACGTCAAGGTCGAACCGGATGGCACCTTCTACGAGTCATCGCATCGTTCCTGTGACGGTTCGCTTGACATCGCGGCCATCGTCAAGGCGTATCACGACATCGGCTTCGAAGGCTACGTCCGGCCGGATCACGGACGCATGATCTGGGGCGAAACCGGCAAGCCGGGCTACGGTTTATATGACCGCGCGCTCGGCGCCGTTTATCTCAATGGTTTGTGGGAAGCGGTCAGCAAATACGCCGGCCAACCTGGCGTTGGGGCCGCGAAATGACACAGGCCGCGGTGATCCGTTTGCACGGCAGCGATGATGTATTGATCGCGGCCCGGCAACTGATTCCCGGCGAAATCATTGCGCCTGAAAACGTCGCGGTGCGCGATCTGATTCCAGCGGGCCACAAGATGGCTGCGCATGCAATCGTCGCCGGCGAAGCTGTACGCCGTTACAACCAGATCATCGGCTTTGCCAAGGCGGACATCGCAGCCGGGCAGCATGTGCATGTACACAACCTCGGCATGGGCGAGTTCGAACGCGACTATGGTGTCGGGCAGGATGCCTCTTCGGTCGTGCCGGTCGATCACCCGGCGACCTTCATGGGCTATAAGCGCCCGAATGGCAAGGTCGGGACGCGGAACTACATCGCCGTCATCGCCTCGGTGAATTGCTCGGCGACGGTGACGCGAGCGATTGCCAATCATTTCACGACGGATCGGTTGGCTGCCTATCCGAACATCGACGGCGTCATCGCCTTGCCGCATCCGCTGGGCTGCGGTCTGAATGTTCACGGCGAAGGCATGGATATCCTGCGCCGTACCCTGGTCGGTTATGCGGTTCATCCGAATTTTGCCGGCGTCCTGTTCGTCGGGCTCGGTTGCGAGCAGAACCAGATTTCCATCCTCGTCGAAATGGCGGGTACGCACCAGCCCGGCATGCTGCAGCAGTTGGTGATGCAGGCTGAAGGTGGAACGACCGCCGCGATCAAGAAAGGGATAGCGCAGATCACCGCGATGCTGACGCAGGCCAACGCCTTTCAACGCGAAGAAGTTGCCGTCAGCCATCTGAAGATCGGCCTCAATTGTGGCGGTTCGGACGGCTATTCGGGCATTACCGCCAATCCGGCGCTGGGTGGCGCGTCCGATCTGCTCGTCAGGCATGGCGCAACCACCATACTTTCCGAAACGCCGGAAATCTACGGTGCGGAACATCTGCTGACCCGCCGCGCCGCCACTCCAGAAATCGCCCAAAAACTGATCGGCCGCATCGAGTGGTGGAAGCACTACACCACGAGCCAGGGCGCGGCGATGGACAACAACCCGTCGGTCGGCAACAAGGCGGGCGGGCTGACGACGATTCTTGAGAAGTCGCTCGGCGCGGTCGCCAAGGGTGGTACGAGCTCGCTGAATGCCGTCTATCAGTACGCCGAGCAGATCGACCGCACGGGGCTCGTTTTCATGGATACGCCGGGTTACGACCCGGTATCGGCGACGGGGCAAGCCGCGGGCGGTGCGCAGATCATCTGCTTTACCACCGGCCGGGGATCGGCATTCGGATGCGCCGGCGTGCCGACGATCAAGCTGGCGACCAATACCGCTCTGTTCGAACGCATGCGCGACGACATGGACGTCAATTGCGGCGATTTGATCGACGGCGTGCCAATGTCGGAGATCAGCCAACGAATTTTCGACGCCATCATTCGCCACGCTTCCGGCGAGAAAGTCCGCAGTGAAGTGCTGGGCTACGGCCATGACGAGTTCTTGCCTTGGCATGTGGGCGCAGTGATGTGAGCCATGCCGGGGTATTCAGCGCAATTTGACGTATTCAGACCGAATTTGAGACAGGAGATCGAGTAATGGCATCCAAGGACCGCATGGCCGTTTTGACAGCGATGATGGAGCAGAGCGTCATCCCGGTGTTTTATCACCCGGACTTTGAAGTGTGCCGAAACGTCATTCAGGCGTGCGCCAATGCCGGCGCGAAATGCGTTGAGTTCACCAATCGCGGCGATTTTGCCGCGCAGGTGTTCTTTGAATTGAGCCGATATTTCGCAGCGGCTGACCCTTCGGTGATCATGGGCGTTGGATCTATCGTCGATGCGCCGACGGCCGGCATCTACATCGCCAACGGCGCCAAATTCGTCGTCAGCCCGTTGACCAGCGTCGAAACGGCAAAGCTGTGCAACCGTCGCGGTATCCCCTACAGCCCCGGTTGCGGTTCGGCGACCGAGATCGGCGATGCGCAGGAACTCGGCTGCGAGATCATCAAGGTCTTCCCCGGCTCGTCGGTCGGCGGCCCGGAGTTCGTCAAGAGCGTCATGGGCCCGATGCCCTGGACGCGCATCATGCCCACCGGCGGCGTCGAGCCGACCGAAGAATCGCTGCGCAAGTGGTTCGGCGCTGGCATCGTTGCCTGCGGCATCGGCTCGAACATGATCACCAAGAAACTGCTCGATGCCCAGGACTACAAGGGGATTGAGGATAACGTGCGCCAGGTGCTGCAGCTCGTCAAAACGATCAAGGCTGAACTGGCCGCCAAATGAGCCAGAAGGGAGGGAACACCATGAGCGAACTGATCATCAAACCCGTCGCCGAAACCCAGTGGGACTGCGTTTCCTTTGGCGAAGTCATGCTGCGCTTCGACCCCGGTTTTGGCCGCGTACGCAATGCGCGCAGCTTCCAGGTATGGGAAGGCGGCGGCGAATACAACGTCGCCCGCGCCATGCGCAAATGCTGGGGCAAACGCGCCGCCGTCGTCACCGCCTTGCCCAAGAACGACCTTGGCTGGCTGGTCGAGGATTTCATCATGCAAGGCGGCGTCGACATGAGCCACGTCATCTGGCGCGATTTTGACGGCCTCGGCAAGAACACCCGCGTTGGCCTCAACTTCACCGAGAAGGGCTTTGGCATCCGGCCTGCGCTCGGTTGCTCGGATCGGGGCCACAGCGCGGCATCGCAGATCAGGCCTGGCGAAGTGAACTGGGAGAAACTCTTCGGTGAGGAGGGCGTGCGCTGGTTCCAGACTGGCGGCATCTTCGCCGCGCTGGCCTCGAATACGGCGGAAGCCGTGATCGAAGCCGTTGAAGTAGCCAAGAAGTACGGCACCGTCGTCGCCTACGACCTTAACTACCGTGCCTCGCTGTGGAAGAGCCAGGGCGGCAAGGAAGCCGCCCAGCGCATCAATCGTGAGATCGCCAAGTACGTCGACGTGATGATCGGCAACGAGGAAGACTTCACCGCCTGCCTCGGCTTTGAAGTCGAAGGCGCCGACGAGCACCTGACGCACATCGAGACTGACAGCTTCAAGAAGATGATCCAGACCGCCGTTGCCGAGTTCCCCAACTTCAAGGTGGCCGCGACGACTCTACGCAAGGCGACCACCGCGACGCTCAACGACTGGTCGGCGCTGCTCTACTATCAGGGTGAACTGTATCAATCGATGAAGCGCGAGAACCTGGAAATCTACGACCGCGTCGGCGGCGGTGATGGATTTGCCTCCGGCCTGGCCTACGGCTTCCTCGAAGGCAAGGGGCCACAAGCGGCGGTGGAATACGGCGCGGCGCACGGCGCCTTGGCCATGACGACGCCTGGTGATACGTCGATGGTGCGCGTCGAGGAAGTCGAAGCGGCGATGAAGGGGAAGGGCGCGCGGGTCATTCGGTAAGCGGACACGGGGTCATTGCTTTTGTCCATCTGTTTCGTTCTCTACTGATTTTGAAATTGTTACGTATACTTGTATACATGATCGTTCGAGCAGGCTATATTTGCCTGAGCCCGCGTTAGCCGATGGGTTGAGAAAAGTTTCAAGTTCCAGGGCTTCGTCCTGCAAGGCTTGGATTGGGAGTGTCAATTTAGTGACGCATTTTTTGGGGGGTCTATCAATGAAGTGTTCTACAAAACTGGCCGTGGTATTTGCGACGGCGATTTCTGCAAGTTTCTCCGCAGCCGCAGTCGAACTGAAGGCGGCCGACGTCCATCCGGAGGGTTACCCGAATGTGGTCGCCATGCAGAATCTGGGGAAGAAGCTTGAAGCCGAAACCAAGGGGCGTTTGACCCTGAAGATGTTCCCCAACATGGTCCTCGGCGACGAGAAGTCGATGATCGAGCAGACGCAGGCGGGAGGTATCGACATTCTGCGCACCTCGCTCGGCCCGATGGGTCCGGTGGTGCCGGAAGTCAATGTCTTCAACATGCCGTTCGTCTTCCGCAACGAAGCCCATATGCGCGCGGTGATCGACGGTCCGATCGGCGACGAAATCCTATCCAAAATCACCAACAGCCCGGTCAATCTGGTGGCCCTCGGCTGGATGGACGGCGGAACGCGCAACGTCTACACCAAGAAGGCGGTTCGCAAGCCGGCCGACCTCGCCGGCATGAAGATCCGCATGATGGGTAACCCGCTCTTCGTTGACACCATGAACGCCATGGGCGGTAGTGGCGTGTCGATGGGCATGGGCGAACTGTTCAGCGCGCTGCAAACCGGCGTGGTCGATGGCGCGGAAAACAACGAGCCGACCTACGTGACCCAGAACCACTATACGGTCGACAAGTTCTACAACCAGACCCAGCACCTGAGCATTCCCGAGATCTTTGTGTTCTCGAAGGTCAAGTGGAACAAGTTGAGTGCGGAAGATCAGGCGCTCATGAAGAAGCTGGCGCGTGAAGCCCAGATGGAGCAGCGCAAGCTGTGGGATGCCAAGGTTGCGGAATCCGTCGCCAAGATGAAAGCCGAGGGTGTGACGATCGTCTCCGACGTCGATCACGACGCATTCTTCAAGGCGACCCAGCCGGTTCGCGACAAGTACGGCAAGGACTATGCTGATCTGATCAACCGCATTCAGGCACAAAAATAACACTGAAGCGGACGAACTGGCAGGTGTGATACCTGCCAGTTTTCTCAGGGTACGGAGGGGTCGAGAATGAAAGAAACTTACTGCAAGGCCATGGACGGGATCTACTGGGCTTGCATCTGGATTGCCGGGCTGGCGATGGTCGTCATGACTGTCGTTATTCCGATTCAGGTTGTTGCCCGCAAGTGGCTCAACTCAGGGCTCTCGTGGCCTGAACCGGCCGCGCTGGTCTGCATGATCGTGTTCACTTTCATCGGTTCCGCAGCCGCGTATCGTGCCGGTAGCCATATCGCCGTCACCATGCTCACGGATCGCCTGCCGCCTCGCGCAAAGTTCTTTTTTGCTCGCATCGTCGATGTGCTGATGGCGCTGATCGCCCTGTTCGTCATCTACTACGGCGGAGAGCGCGTGCTGTTCTTCATGGCGACTCATCAGAGCTTGCCGGATTTTCCTTCGCTGCAGGTTTATTGGACCTACCTCCCTTTGCCGCTGGGTTCCTTGGCCACGCTGCTGTTTATCATCGAGTCCGTCCTGTTCGGCTCGCAGCACCGCCGTCCGATCGTAATGATGGGCAGCCATGGCGGCGAATCCGAACTCGAAGCGCAAAAATAGGGAGCCAGAACCATGGATGCATTGGTTGTAATGGGGTCGTTCTTTCTGCTGCTGGCTGTCGGTCTGCCGGTAGCGTACACACTCGGCATGACCGCGCTGATTGGCGCGATCTACTTCACCGGGGACATGTCATTCCTGTCGATCGTCATGCTCAAGATGGGCGACGGCGTCAATAAATTCTCCTTGCTCGCTATCCCGTTCTTTGTGTTGGCTGGCGCGATCATGGCCGAAGGCGGGATTGCCGCCCGCCTGATCAACTTCGCTTCGCTGTTCGTTGGCTTCATCCGTGGCGGGCTGTCGCTGGTGAACATTCTGGCCTCGACGTTCTTTGGTGCCATCTCCGGTTCATCGGTGGCGGACACCGCGTCGATCGGCTCGGTGATGATTCCGCAGATGGAGAAGCACGGTTACCCGAAGGCCTACGCAGCGGCCGTAACCGCTGCCGGTTCGGTACAGGCGATCCTGATTCCGCCGAGTCATAACGCGGTCATCTTTGCGCTGGCCGCGGGCGGCGGGCTCTCGATCGGCGCGCTGTTCCTGGCGGGCGTCGTTCCTGGCCTGTTGATGTGCGTTACGTTGATGACGATGTGCGTTTATTTCGCCAAGAAGCGCGGCTATCCCAAGGGCGAGGTCATCCCGGTCAAGCAGGCGCTGCTGATCATGCTCGATGCACTGCCCGGCCTGTTTACCGTGGTCATCATCCTCGGCGGAATCCTCTCCGGCTGGTACACCGCGACCGAGTCGGCGTCGATCGCCTGTGTCTGGGCTTTCCTGGTAACGATGTTCTACTACCGCGACTACAAGTGGCGTCAGCTGCCGATTCTGGTCCACCGCACGGTCAAGACCGTGACGATCGTGATGATCCTGATCGGCTTCGCAGCGGCCTTTGGCCACATCCTGACCATGCTGTCGCTGCCATTGCAGATTTCCAACGCGTTTACCAGTATTTCGGATAATCCCTACGTCGTCCTGCTGGCGATCAATGTCCTGCTGATCCTGCTTGGTACTTTGATGGATATGGCGCCGCTGATCCTGATCCTGACGCCGATCCTGTTGCCGGTTGTCGTCGCGCTCGGCGTGCACCCGGTGCATTTCGGCATGATCATGATGGTCAACCTCGGTATTGGTCTGATTACTCCTCCCGTGGGTTCGGTGCTATTCGTCGCCAGCGCGGTCTCCAACCTGAAGATGGAAACAGTCACCAAGGCCATGCTGCCGTTCTTTGGCGCATTGTTTACCGTGCTGATGATCGTGACCTATGTTCCTGCGGTCTCGCTCTGGCTGCCGCGGGCAACGGGCGAACTCAACAGTCCGCCATCGTTGCAGGACGACGTCGCGACGACGACCAAGGGACTACCAATCAAGATTGAGGCCTTGAAGAACGACTCCGACAAGGAGAAGAACAACATCATGCTTCAGAAGGTCACCGTGATTGAGGGGCAGGGTGAAGCCAGCCATGCTGAAGGAGTCGTGACCTTCAAACCGGCACCTGATTTCACCGGAACGGCGGTCATCGAATACGAAGCGACCGACTTTGTCGGCGGCGCGGAGAAAGCAAGAATCTCCGTCAGCGTGACGCCGTGATGGTCACGAACTTGAATGATGAACTTTACCGGGTGTTTGAAAGAGAGCAGAAATGAGTGATGTGTATTTCCCCGATGCGAGTCTTGACCTTGAGTCGGTAGAGCCAGGCCTGATCGACCGCAAGATCCGAGCGAGAGGCGGTCGCATGATGATGGTCGAGGTGTTCTTCAAGGCCGGTGGAATCGGTGCCGAACACCGGCATCCGCATGAACAGCTCACTTATTGCCTTTCCGGCGAATTCGTTTTTAACGTCGAGGGCGAAACCCGCACCGTGCGCGCCGGCGATTCGCTCTACGTACCCGCCTCGGCGTTGCACGGCACGACCTGTGTCGCTGATGGCCGACTGCTCGACATGTTCACGCCGCAGCGTGAAGATTTCCTCAAGGCTTAAAGGAGAATTACATG
>JAGNOM010000082.1 GCA_017990155.1 Propionivibrio sp.
GCATGGGGGCGTCGTCTGGGTTGGTCTGGCGGCGGGGTCTTTGGCTACAGGCGAAACAGGATAGAGGATAGCTTGAACATCAAGCGTTGCGTGGCAACGGGCGGTTTACGGCGCGGAATGGGTGGTAATGCGCGATATTCTGACAAAAACGCACCGAAATGGTGCAAATAACTTTGTTGTTTGATTGTGTTGTTCGCGAGATGTGACTTTTTACGGATTACGGATTGTTTTTGGTACATCTATAGTGCATTGTTGATTCCGGTTTTTCGTCGTGTGTTGTATCTCTTTCAGGTCCTTTTCAGGGGAAATCAATGAGCGTCGGTTCGCTGGACAGTTTCATCAACAAGATTAGTCAGGGTAATGCCCACCAACCCGAGTATTTGCAGGCGGTGATCGAGGTCATGGAAAGTCTGTGGCCATTCATCGCCAGGAACCCCAGGTACGCCGAGAATGGCCTGCTTGAGCGGCTCGTCGAACCGGAGCGCATGATTACCTTCCGCGTCTCCTGGGTTGACGACAAAGGGCAGGTTCAAGTCAATCGCGGCTATCGAATCCAGCACAGTTCGGCGATCGGGCCGTACAAGGGCGGCTTGCGCTTCCATCCTTCGGTCAATCCGTCGATCCTCAAATTCCTCGCCTTCGAGCAGACGTTCAAAAATGCCTTGACCACGCTGCCGATGGGCGGCGGCAAGGGCGGCTCCGATTTCGATCCGAAGGGCAAGAGTACCGGCGAAATCATGCGCTTCTGTCAGGCCTTCGTGATGGAGCTGTTTCGTCATGTCGGCGCTGACACCGATGTTCCCGCCGGCGATATCGGCGTCGGTGGCCGCGAGATCGGCTTCCTTGCCGGCATGATGCGCAAGCTGAAGAACAGTTCCGAATGCATCTTTACCGGCAAGGGCCTGGCCTATGGCGGTTCACTGATTCGCCCGGAAGCCACCGGCTACGGCACCGTTTACTTTGCGCAGGAAATGCTCAAGCTGAAGGGGCGCGAATTCGACGGGTTGCGCGTCAGTGTTTCGGGTTCGGGGAACGTCGCGCAGTACGCGGTCGAAAAGGCCATGAGTCTGGGCGCCAAGGTCGTCACCATCTCCGATTCCGGCGGTGTCGTGGTTGACGAGGACGGTTTCACCCCCGAAAAGCTCGCGCAGTTGATGGACATCAAGAATGTTCAGTACGGGCGCGTCAGCGACTATGCGGCCAAGGTTGGCGCAACCTACATCGCCGGCGGCCGGCCGTGGGACGTCCCGGTCGACGTGGCGCTGCCGTGCGCGACCCAGAACGAGCTGGACGAAGCCGATGCGCGGACGCTGATCGGCAATAGCGTCATTTGTGTCGCCGAAGGCGCCAACATGCCGAGCACCCTCGGCGCGACCAAGCTGTTCGAAAGTAGCGGCGTCCTGTTTGCACCGGGTAAAGCGAGCAACGCCGGCGGCGTGGCGACCTCTGGGCTGGAAATGAGCCAGAACGCCATGCGCCTCGCGTGGTCGCGCGACGAAGTCGACCGCCGCCTGCACGGAATCATGTGCCAGATCCACGAACAGTGCCTGCTGCACGGAAGGCGCGACGACGGTTCGGTCAGCTACGTGACCGGTGCCAACATCGCCGGCTTCGTGAAGGTGGCCGAAGCAATGATCGCGCAAGGGATCATCTAGCCGCGTCGGGGTGTGCCGCGCCCGGTTTCTCGTTTACCAGCGAGGATCAACGGCGAGCGCGGCACACATCGCCAAATCGCGAACTGGAATACGGGGCGAAGAAGAAGGTTACGCGGCGTGGCCGGTTTCTGAGCGAAATCGAAGCGATCACACCCTGGGGCGAACTGGAGCGCACGCTCATCCCGTTCTGTCCGAGCGCCGGCGGGCGTGGGCGACCCCCGATCGGTTTGTCCCGGATGTTGCGCATGTACGTGGCGCAGCAGTGCTTTGGGTTGTCGGACGAAGGCACTGAAGATGCGCTGTACGACAGCCAGGCCATCCGCCGCGTCGTCGGCATCGACCTGTCGCGAGAGTCGGCGCCGGACGCCACAACGTTGTTGAAATTCCGCCGCCTGCTGGAAACGCACTAACTGACCGAATCGATCTTCAACGCCATCAACGGCAGGGCCTGGCCGGCTATGGCCGTCAGGATCTGGAAACGCGCTGGAGCGGCAACGTATTCCTGCAAGTGCTCGATCCGGGCGCCTTCGCCGGACGCGAGGCTTTCCTGCGCCAGATGGATTTCCTCACCGATCGTTGCCATGCCAATGTACCGATCGATCCGGCGTGCCCGGTCCGCATGCCGGGTGAGATGGCGCAGCAGCGCATCAGGGAAGCCGAGGTATCGGGGGTGGAGCTGGCCGCGCCGATTGTGGACGCACTCGCCGCGGCAGCAGGACGGCTGGGTGTTCAGGTGCCAGCGCTGCTTGGTTGATTTGTGCCGCGACGTCGGCGGTGGAGCGGTGAACAGGTACACCGGATTTTCGCCGAATTCTCCGTGGTTTGAATTAGTGGCGCCTCACCGTACGCAGAGATTTCTTGAATGATTTCAGTTCTGCTGCTGAAAAGAGTTGGTTGCGACCGACCACACGCATCGGGGTAATTTTCTTGCCCTGCACGTAACGCCGAAACGTCGAGACGGAAACCTCCAGGTACTCAGCGGCCTCTTCGACGGTAAACTCTGCGCTCAGAACATCGCCGAAGACCTCGGCGTGGGAGAAGTTATCCTTCTCGAAGGCGGTCTCGCCAAGCAACGTAAAGAAACGCACTCGTTCCGTGGCCGGCATTTCCTTCATGGCCGCAAAGAGGTCTTCAGCGGTCGCAATCCCAGCATTCATGACAGTTCCTCTTTGATATAGCGCTTCAAGTCTTCGCAGAAATCCTCGTGTGACCCAACTTTGTAGAAATCGATCACGAGGAATTCGATCTCCAAGTCGCTGACGGTATCAGCCACCTCTTTCGAGGGAGGCCGGTAGGCGATGAGGTATTCCTGTCTGTTGAATTTGAATTTCCAGACATAGAACCCAAGCAGGTCGCCGACCTTGGCTTCGCCGTCGTATGGGCGCTCGCAAACCTCGTCAACTTCGTCGCTGATCGCCAACTGGAGAGGCTTGTGGGCCTTCTTGACGAAGTTCTTGAAGAGGCGCTTGTGATTCGGTCTCATTGGTTGATGTTAGTTCAAAAATGGATTTATATCAATCCAACCCCGAAGGGGAGTCGACCGCAATTGCATCATTTTCACCCACCCATTCGGGATAAGGAGAGTCAGGCAGCCCAGCCACCAACTCCCGCCCAGCCATACATAACAAGCTGAATGTCCTGTTTGGTTCGGGGCGTTCTGGCCATTCTTTCCTGCAAGGCATGGCAAGCGTCCTGGCAGCCGGTTGACTATGTGTTCAGATGCCAGCGCCGCTTGGTTAATCGGCGCTATCGGGAAGTGCACCCTTAGTCTCGAGGTTTGGCGTCTGAACCAAGGTGTTCTGCTTCCAATCGCTCACGCGTGCCGTCACGTATGAACTGTTCGATGGCCTGGTCGAGTGCGTTCATCGAGGCGGATAAGGGGGATTTCTTCCCGACCAGGAGGTGAAAGCTGATTGGGCCGAATCTGGCCGGCGTTTTTTCGATTTGCTGTGTGAGTCCAAGACTGTCAATCTTCGGGTCCATTGTCAGCGGCGTCTCGATCATGATGTCAGCCCGCTTGGCTGCAAGGAATCTGGCGAGAATCTCCTCTGACGGGACATGCCGTGTTTCGATTCCATGGGCATCAATGTTCTCCTGATGCCAGTGGTTGCCGATATTGGTCACCGGGATGAGACCGAGGCGCTGAATATCGTCGGCTGTCTTGATCTTCCGAATCTCCCGGATCTTCGGGTGATCCTTGTACGTGTAAACATGCAGGAACTCCTCGAAGACTGGTCGGGTGCTCGGGATGGCGTATGCCTTTCTCTCATCACTGGGAACGGTGATGAAGACATCGGCACTCCCTGTCTGAACCTCCAACTGGACGCGCTTCCAGGGGATGAAGGCGCCCGTCCATTGAAGGCCCATTCGCTTGGTGAGAATCTCGTCGAGGATATCGGGATAAAGCCCCTTCATTCCGGAAGCAGCCTCAGGGGCGGCGGTTGCCAGCGGCGGAGAATCAGTCATCGCAAAGCGGATGGGAGCGTTCCCTGCCGCCTGTGAGGAAATGGAAATGGCTGAAGCGAGCAGAAATAATGTGCCGTAGCGGAGTCCTTTCAGCAGCCCTCGCGGCATCCTGGGCGCGGTTGTGGCTTGGTGAGAATTGATGATTGATACCTCTATATTGCAGTCAGGGTTGGTACGCATCCGTTTCAAACGCTTGTCTCCGAGAACGCGGGTGCGTTCGTGCTGTTGCTTCCCGTGGATTGATCCGCTCGTCAGCATAAGGATGGCGGCTTGGGGTGTCCAGCGGATGCCCTGTCTCAGTGCGCTTCCAAGCCTTGTCCGCTCCGCCTGGGTGCATATAGCCGTGCGGGCGGCGTGGTCATTTCCCTAACTCGCTCATTTCTATCGTGAATAGTGTGATGGCATGGCAAATGCTTTGTAGAATAGTCCGGTTGCCAGGTAGCCCGGTTGTTACCGTGGTTGCCACGATGTCTGGAAAGCCCGAATTGCCTCGCCTTTAGCGGACATTCGCACGATACCCCGTCAATGCGTCTTTCATAGGAGGAAGTAAATGAGCAAAAACGTTCTTCTCGCCGGTTTCAGCTTGCTGGCATTTGTGGGTGGTCACGCCTACGCCGATCACCTGGTAGCGATCGCCGGCCCGATGACGGGGCAGTATGCCTCTGCTGGCGACCAGATTCGCAAGGGTGCAGAGATGGCGATCGCCGATATCAATGCCAAGGGCGGCGTGCTCGGCCAGAAGCTGAAGCTCGAAATCGGCGACGACGCCTGCGATCCGAAACAGGCGGTATCGGTCGCCAATACGATGGTGAACAAGAAGATCGTGTTCATGCACGGCCACTGGTGCTCCAGTTCGACGATCCCGGCGTCGGATGTCTATAACGAAGCCGAGATTCCGATGGCGACGGTGTCGACCAATCCGCAAGTCACCGAGCGCGGCCTGAAGAACATCTTCCGCATCATGGGGCGTGACGACCAGCAGGGTCTGGTGGCCGGCGGCTATCTGGCCGACAAGTTCAAGGACAAGAAGATCGCCGTCGTCGACGACAAGAGCGCCTACGGCAAGGGCCTGGCCGACGAGATCGCCAAGGCGATCGCGGCGAAGAGCGTGAAAGTCGCGCTGCGCGAGTCGATCACGGCCGGTGAAAAGGATTACTCGGGTCTGGTCAGCAAGCTGAAGTCGGCGGGTGTCGAAGTGCTGGCCTTCGGCGGTTATCACACCGAAGTCGCGTTGATCCTGCGTCAGGCGCAGCAAGCCGGCCTCAAGCTGACGGTGATGGGCGGCGATACGATGACCAATTCGGAATTGGTGACGGCGGCTGGCCCCAACGCCGATAGCGTGTTGTTCACTTTTTCACCTGATCCGCGCAAGAACCCGTCCGCCAGCGAGATCGTCAAGAAGTTCCGCGACGCCAAGGTCGAACCGGAAGGTTACGTGATGTACGCCTACGCCGCGATGCAACTCTTTGCGCAGGCCGCGGAGCAGGGCAAGAGCGTGAAGTACGCTGATCTGGAAAAAGCGATGCGCACCGGTACCTTCGATACCGTGCTTGGCAAGCTCAACTTCGACGCCAAGGGCGACAACAAGCTGCCGGGCTTCATGGTCTATCAGTGGAAGGGCGGTCAGTACGATTACGTCAAGTAATCGTTCGTAACGCAGGCGCCTTCGGCAGAGAGCCGTTGGCGCCCGGGCGCAGCGGCGTTCCGAACGCCGCGCGCCAGCCAATACCAACAAGAAGCGTGTGATACATCCAGTCTGCCGCCGCGTGTGCCCGGCCGCCAGACCACTTTCCGGAACAGGAAACAGCATGCGTATCGACCAGACCAGCGCGCTGCGCCAAGCGTTGCGGGACGCCTACCGCGTCGACGAGACGACCATCGTCAACGAACTCGTCAGCCGCGCCCGTTTTACCCCCGAAGAACAGCAACGCATCCTCGATCGCGCCCGACCGCTGGTGCAGACGGTGCGCGACAGCCGCCTCAAGATCGGCGGCCTCGATGCCTTTTTGAATACCTACGACCTCTCGTCGCGCGAGGGGATCGTCCTCATGTGCATGGCCGAAGCGCTGTTGCGCATCCCCGATACCGAGACGATGGATCTGCTGATCCGCGACAAGATCGGCAATACCGAGTGGGAGAAGCGACTCGGCGCCTCGCACAGCACCTTTGTCAATGCCGGCACCTGGGCGTTGATGCTCACTGGGCGCATCGTCAAGCTGGAGAACGACGACAAGAACATCGGCGGGACGTTCAAGCGACTTGTCGCGCGTACCGGCGAGCCGGTGATTCGCCAGGCGATCATTACGGCCATGCGCATCCTCGGCAAACAGTTCGTCATGGGGCGCAATATCGGCGAAGCTGTCGCGCGTGCGCAGAGCGCCGAGAAGAACGGCTATCGCCACAGTTACGACATGCTCGGCGAAGCGGCGCGCACCGGTGCCGATGCGCTCAAGTATTTCGAAACCTATATGTCGGCGATCGAAGTCATCGGTGCGGCGGCTGCGGGTCGTCCGGCGCTCGAAGCGCCGTCGGTGTCGATCAAGCTGTCGGCACTGCATCCGCGCTACGAGGTGGCCAACGAAGAACGCATGCGCCGCGAACTGTGGCCCGCGGTCAAAACGCTGGCCTTGAAGGCCAAGAGCGTCAACATCGGGTTCACGATCGACGCCGAGGAAATGGACCGCCTCGAAATCTCACTTGATCTCATCGAATCGCTTGCCCTTGATCAGGAGCTGGCCGGCTGGGACGGCCTCGGCGTCGCGCTGCAGTCCTATCAGAAACGCGCGCTGGCGACCGTCGACTGGCTCGCCGATCTGGCGCATCGCGCCAAGCGCCGCCTGATGGTGCGACTGGTGAAAGGCGCCTACTGGGACGCCGAGATCAAGATGGCGCAGGAGCGCGGCTTGTCGGATTACCCGGTGTTCACGCGCAAGGCGTCGACCGACGTTTCTTTTCTCGCCTGTGCGCGGCGACTCTTCGCCGATCCGGTGGCCTTCTATCCCGCGTTCGCCACACACAACGCACACACGCTGGCGGCGGTGGCTGAGATGGCCGCGACGGCGGGTTGCGACGAATGGGAATACCAGCGTCTGCACGGAATGGGCGAGGAGCTGTATGACCAGGTTGTCGGCAAGGATCAATGGAATCGGCCGTGCCGAATCTACGCACCGGTCGGCAGCCACGAGGAGTTGCTGGCGTATCTCGTGCGCCGGCTGCTTGAAAACGGCGCGAACTCGTCATTCGTCAATCGCATCGCCGACGCCGACCTGCCGATCGAATCGCTCCTCGCCGACCCGGTCGAGAAGGTTGCAAAACTCCCGGCCAAGCGCCATCCCGGCATCCCGCTTCCGCGTGATCTTTTCGGCGCCGAGCGCGCCAACAGTGAAGGATTGGACATGTACGACAAAACGACGCTCGATGCGGTTCGGCGGGCGATTGACAGCAGCAAATCGGTGAAGTATTTCGCCGCACCGGTGGTCGGCGGCCAGGCCATGAACGGCGACAGCACGCCGGTTCGTTCGCCGGCCGATCGGCGCGATGTTGTGGGCGAAGTGGTGTTCGCGAGCAACGAGCACGTTGGTCGGGCGATGGAAAGAGCCCGCGCCGAGTTCCACAACTGGGAGTCGACGCCGGCGCTCGAACGGGCGGCGATCCTCGATCGCGCGGCGACGATGATGCAGAACCGCTTGACCGACCTCGTCGCGCTGATCGTGCGCGAGGGCGGGCGGACGCCGACCGATGCGCTCTCGGAAGTGCGCGAGGCGATCGACTTCTGCCGCTACTACGCGGCGCAGGCGCGCGAGAAATTTGCCGAAGCGATCCAACTGCCCGGGCCGACCGGTGAGCGCAACACGCTTTCCCTGCACGGTCGTGGCGTCTTTGTCTGTATCAGTCCGTGGAACTTCCCGCTGGCCATCTTCGTCGGCCAGATCGTGGCGGCGCTGGCGGCCGGCAACACGGTTGTCGCCAAGCCGGCCGAGCAGACGCCGCTCATTGCCGCTCAGGCCGTTCAGCTGTTGCATCAGGCCGGCGTGCCGGCTGACGCGCTGTGTTTCCTGCCCGGAGACGGAAGGATTGGCGCGGCGCTGGTGGCGGATCGTCGCTGTGCCGGCGTCGCCTTCACCGGCTCGACCGAAGTCGCGCGCTTGATCGCGCAGTCGCTGGCCGACAAGCCGGGTCCGATTGTTCCGCTGATCGCCGAGACGGGCGGGCAGAACGCGCTGATCGCCGATTCGTCAGCGCTGCCAGAGCAGGTCGTACGTGATGTCATCGCTTCGGCGTTCAACTCGGCAGGGCAGCGTTGCTCGGCGCTGCGTGTGCTGTTCGTGCAGTCCGACATCGCCGGCAAGGTGATCGAGATGCTGCGCGGCGCGATGCAGGAACTGACGATCGGCGATCCGGCCGATTTCCGGACCGACGTCGGCCCCGTGATCGACGAGGCGGCGCTCAACCTGCTGGAGAAGCACACGCGCCGCCTCGACAGCTTCGCGACGCCGATCCACACCTGCAACTTGGACGAGGATCTCGCGGCGAAGGGAACCTACTTCGCACCGCGCGCGTATGAAATCGACTCGCTGGCACGTCTTGAGCGCGAGGTGTTTGGCCCGATCCTGCACGTAATTCGCTGGAAGGCGGAGGATCTCGACAAGGTCTGCGATGCGATCGCGGAGACTGGCTACGGCCTGACGCTCGGCATCCACAGCCGCATCGACGAGACGGTGAGTCGCATCACACGGCGGCTGGGCGTCGGCAACACCTACGTCAATCGCAACATCATCGGCGCCGTCGTCGGCGTGCAGCCGTTCGGCGGCGAGGGCTTGTCGGGCACCGGGCCGAAAGCCGGTGGGCCGCACTACCTGTATCGCTTCTCGTGCGAACGTACGCTGTCAGTCGATGTCACCGCCGCCGGAGGAAATGCGAATCTCATGTCGCTCGCCGAGGACGACGTGTGAGTGCTTGGCTGTCCACGGCCGAAAAAACACCCCAATCGGCCGGGGGAAGCATTACCATTTCAGGTTTTTTGCCCGGCGTGCCGGGCTTGCAGTCATTGAAGCGCGCCAACACGGGCAAGGCTTTGATCGAAGGAAATCTATGGCTCTAGTTCTTCAACA
Organism: Propionivibrio sp.; assembly: GCA_017990155.1. Taxonomy (GTDB): domain Bacteria; phylum Pseudomonadota; class Gammaproteobacteria; order Burkholderiales; family Rhodocyclaceae; genus Propionivibrio. The sequence continues at coordinate 9,233 of JAGNOM010000082.1, forward strand.
ACTCATCAACGGCCTGACGCTCGGCGCCGTTTATGGGTTGATCGCCATCGGCTACACGATGGTGTACGGGATCATCGGCATGATCAATTTCGCGCACGGCGATATCTACATGGTCAGCGCCTTCATTGCCGTCACCGCGT
>JAGNOM010000083.1:0-3772 GCA_017990155.1 Propionivibrio sp.
TGGCACGACCCCAGGCGATCCGGGATACCGAGCTTCTTGCGCATCGCCGGGACGTCCTTGACTTCGTAGGTGACGACCTCGAAACCGTTCTTCTGCAGGTGCTCGGCCCATTTGCCGCAGCAGCCGCAGTAGGGGCTCTTGTACATTTCGAGCCGGACCGGTGTTTTGTCCTGTGCCAGCGCGGAACCGACGCTGAGAGTTGAAACGAAGAGCAGCGCCCAACGGCTTGCGGTGATGGTCATGGTCTTTTCCCGTGAATGCGATGGCGTCAGTGTGAAGACGACTCGCGAACACGAAGCTGACGAGACGATTACATTTTTGTAATCTTCCGCCGCGGATCGATCGCTCTCCGACGATTCGTCGCAGAATGCTTCCTCACGCAAATACGAGGCAAAAGAGACGGAACCATGAAGATCCTGGTCGTTGAAGACGAGCCGAAAACCGGCGATTACCTGAAGCAGGGCCTGGGTGAGGCCGGCTTTGTCGTCGATCTGGCGCGCGATGGGCTCGACGGCCTGCATCTCGCGCTGACCGAGGCCTACGATCTGGCGATCCTCGACGTGATGCTGCCGGGAATCGACGGCTGGCAGGTGCTGCAAGGCATTCGTCGCGCCGGGAAGGAGATGCCGGTGCTTTTCCTGACCGCGCGCGACGAGGTCGATGACCGGGTGCGCGGGCTGGAACTCGGCGCCGATGATTACCTCGTCAAGCCCTTCGCTTTCGCCGAACTGCTGGCGCGCGTGCGGACGCTGCTGCGCCGGGGAAGCAAAAGCAAGGAGGCGGACACCCTGCGCGCCGCCGACCTCGAACTTGATCTGCTGCGCCGGCGTGTCACGCGCGCGGGCAAGCGCATCGACCTGACGGCGAAGGAGTTTGCATTGCTTGAACTCCTGTTGCGACGGCAGGGCGAAGTGCTTCCGCGTTCGCTGATCGCGTCGCAGGTGTGGGACATGAATTTCGATAGTGATACCAACGTCGTCGAGGTTGCCGTACGCCGCCTGCGCGCCAAGGTCGACGACGAGTTCACGCCCAAGTTGATCCGCACCGTGCGCGGCATGGGTTACGTGCTTGAGGATTCGGCGAGCGTGGCATGAAATTCGACCGGCGCGCCTCGATCACGCTCCGCCTGACGGCGCTCTTTGCCGTAGTTTCGACGCTGGTCATGCTGGCGCTCGGCTACCTGATCGGAGCTGCCGTCGAGGAACACTTCGTCGAGCAGGACATGGACGTGCTGACCGGCAAGCTCGAACTGGCGCGGCATGCGCTGGAACGGGTGCAATCCTCGCAGGATCTGGCGGCGATTCCGCAATTGCTCGACGACTCGCTGATCGGTCACGCCGGCCTGGCGGTGGTCGTCATTGCCCCGGGCGGCGAGACGCTGTTTGCCACCAGCGGCGCGGAGTTCCCGCACGCGCTGCTCGCACGCCCGATCACGACCGATGCTCCCGCGCCAATGGTCTGGCGAACCGCGCAGAATCGGCCGTTTCGCGGTCTGGCCGTGCAGGTGGAAAGCGGAATGCAGCGCGCCGGTCCGGCCATCGTCGGCGTCGCCACCGACATTTCGCACCACGAGCAGTTCATGGCCTCGTTCCGCCGCACCTTGTGGACCTTCGTCACGCTGGCGGCGATCCTCACCGGTTTTCTCGGCTGGCTCGCCGTTCGGCGGGGCCTGTCGCCGCTGCAGGCGATGCGGCGTAAAGCGGAAGGCATCACAGCGCAACGGCTGGATGCCCGCCTCGCCGTCGAAGCCGTGCCGGTCGAGCTGGCCGATCTGGCGGAAACGCTGAACGCCATGCTGTCGCGGCTTGAAGAGTCGTTCCGGCGGCTATCGGATTTTTCATCGGATCTCGCGCACGAGTTCCGCACGCCGGTCAGCAACCTGCTGACGCAGACACAGGTCACGCTTTCGCGGCCGCGTTCAGGCGAGGAATACGGCGAAGTGCTGGCTTCCAATGTCGAGGAATACGAGCGGCTGTCGCGCATGATCGCGGACATGCTGTTCATCGCCAAGGCCGACGAGGGCAAGATCGTGCCGACGCGGGAAGCGCTCGACCTGGCGCCGCTGCTCGACGATCTGCTCGAATTCCATCGGCTGATCGCCGACGAGAACGGCGTGACCGTCCGCCGTGAGGGCGGCGGTACGCTGCGAGGCGATTCGCTGATGATCCGCCGGGCCGTCAGCAATTTGCTGTCAAATGCGATCCGGCACACGCCGGCCGGTGGAAACGTGGCGGTGACCGTTCGCCAGCTTCCATCCGGCGGTGTCGCGATCGAGGTGGCCAATAGCGGCGAGACGATTCCGGCGAATCATCTTGCGCGCCTGTTCGACCGTTTCTACCGCGCCGATCCGTCACGCCACGTCGGCGATCGGGAGGATGGCGAAGTTGCCGATGGATCGCATTCCGGGCTGGGTCTGGCGATCGTCAAATCAATTGTCGAAGCGCACGGCGGGACGGCGTCGGTGGCCTCCGGGAACGGGACGACGCGCTTCGCGCTGTACTTTCCCGAGCCGTCTGCCTGAATCCGGCGGCCGATGAGCGGAGCTTGAGAATCCCGCCTTCCGGTAGAATACGGCCCCATGCTGATTCTTGCCCTTGAAACCGCCGCCGATCCTGGTTCCATCGCGCTTTGGCGCGACGGAGAAGTCATCGCCCGAAGCTGTCCGGACGCACGCTCCAACTCCGAAACCCTGCTGCCGCTGGCCGATGCGACGCTGCGCGAGGCCGGTCTGAGCTTTGCCGATCTCACGGGTATCGCCTTCGGCATGGGGCCCGGTTCCTTCACCGGTTTGCGCGTTTCCTGCGGCGCCGCACAGGGTCTCGCGGTGGCCCGCGATTTGCCATTGCTCGGCATCGGTACGCTGGAAGCGATGGCGCTTGCCAGTGGCGGCGAGCGCGTTATCGTCGCACTCGATGCACGCATGGGTGAGGTCTATTACGGGTTGTTCGTACACGGAGAACTGCAGGGCGAGATCGGCGTGTATGCGCCGGACGCTGTCCCGCTACCCGAATCATCCGGCTGGCTGGCCTGTGGCAATGGGCTGGCGTCGTATCCGGCGCTTCGTGAACGGCTGGCTCCGGTGGCGGAAACCTGGAAGCCTGAAATCATGCCAGGCGCCGAAGCCATTGTTCGCCTTGCAGGACCGAGGTTTGAGAGGGGCGAGTCGATTGATCCCGCTGACGCGGCGCCGCTGTATGTGCGCAACAAGGTCGCGCAAACCGTCGCCGAGCGTCTGGCAATCGGAGGCAAGGCCTGATGGGCGGACTGTTTTCGCCGCCGGTCGACCTGCTGCCGATGAACGTGCACGACGTCGATGAAATCCTGCGCATCGAATACAAGGTCTATTCGCATCCCTGGAGCCGGGCGAACTTCACCGACTCGATCGCCAGCGGCTACAGCTGCTGGGTGTGTCGCGTCGGCGGCGAACTGGTCGGCTACTACGTGGTGATGATGGCCGTCGACGACGCGCATCTGCTCAACATCAGCGTCAGCGAGAAACGCCAGGGACTGGGCTTCGGCGCGCGCCTGCTGCGCCACGCCATGAGCGTCGCGTGCCACGCCGGTGCCTCGACGCTGCTGCTCGAAGTGCGGCCGTCGAACGTCAAGGCGGTCGAACTCTATCGTCACTTCGGCTTCGCGCAGATCGGCGTCCGGCGCGGCTACTACCCGGCCGACAGCGGCCGCGAAGACGCGCTGGTCATGACGCATCCACTGGTCGAGGTATCCGCATGAGTCCGCCGCTGAATCGCGATCAGATTCTCGAAGAGATGGG
>JAGNOM010000083.1:3872-7331 GCA_017990155.1 Propionivibrio sp.
GCTGCTTGACGCGATGCTGGCGGCCATCGACCTCAAGCGCGGCGAGGATGTCTATATCGCCAACGCCGTGAAATGCCGCCCACCCGGCAATCGCACGCCCGAAAACGACGAAGTGGCCGCTTGTTTCCCGTATCTGAAGCGCCAGATCGAATTGATTCAGCCCAAACTGATCGTCCTGTTGGGACGCGTGGCGGTGACTTCGGTCCTTGGTCAAGACGGATCGCTGTCGAGCCTGCGTGGCAAAGCGTTGAGCTATCGGGCTGGAGATCGGGAGATTCCGGTTGTGGTGACCTACCATCCGGCGTACCTGCTGCGCAATCTTCCCGACAAGGCCAAGGCCTGGGAAGATCTTTGCCGATCGCGCGCGTTGATGCGCTCCCTTAAGCAGTAGGAATCAGTAAGAATCGTCCGGCTTCCAGGCTTGGCGTCAGTGGGCGCCGTTGTCGTCCAGGTGAATCACGTCGTCGTGTTCGCGCTGGTTCGCTTCGTGGCGTCGCTTGACCAGCAGCATGGCGCCGCTGACGAATAGGCCGAACAGCGTGACGACCCAGTGGATCGACAGGTCGAACTTGACCATCAGGTAGTAGAACCCGGTCATGATCAGGATCGACAGGTTCTCGTTGAAGTTCTGCACGGCGATTGAATGGCCGGCGCCCATCAGGATGTGACCGCGATGCTGGAGCAGTGCATTCATCGGCACGACGAAGTAGCCGGACAGCGCACCAATGATGATCAGCAACGGCACAGCGATCCAGACCTGGTGCACAAAATTCATCGCCAGCACGATGAGTCCCATGGCGATTCCGAGTGGTATGACGCGAACCGATTTGCGCAGGGTGATCGCCCGCGCAGCGCCCACTGCGCCGAGCGCGACTCCGACCGCGACCACGCCCTGCAGCATGCTCGATTTCGAGAGGTCGAGATGCAGGGAAACCTCGGCCCACTTGATGACGATGAACTGCAGCGTGGCGCCGGCGCCCCAGAACAGTGTCGTCACCGCCAGCGAGATTTGCCCGAGGCGATCGCGCCAGAGAAGCGTCAGGCAGTGGTTGAATTCGCGAATCAGGTACCAGGGGTTGGAATGCAGCGCCTTGTGGTCGACGCCCGTTTCGGGGATGTAGAGGTTGAATGCCGAGGCGAGCAGGTAAAACACGGCGACAAACAGCAACGCCATTTCGCTGGTGGTGTCGATTCCCGTATCGATCAGCGGGAAATCAAAACTGAGGAGGTCCTGGGCCACCGAGGGCTGGATCAACGCGCCGCCGATGACCACGCCGAGGATGATGGCGCCGACCGTCAAGCCTTCGATCCAGCCATTGGCGACGACCAGCAGCCGGTGCGGCAGGTACTCGGTGAGGATGCCGTATTTGGCCGGCGAGTACGCGGCGGCACCGAGTCCGACGACGGCGTAGGCGATCAGCGGGTGGACGTCGAAGAACATCATGCTGCAGCCGATGACCTTGATGGCGTTGCTGATGAACATGACACGCCACTTCGGCATCGAATCGGCGAACGCACCGACAAACGCCGCCAGCGCCACGTAGGAGAAGGTAAAGAAGGTCTTGAGCAGCGGCTCATAGGCTGCCGGCGCCTGCATTTCACGCAGCGCGGCGATGGCAATAATCAGCAGGGCATTGTCGGCGAGCGCTGAAAAAAACTGCGCCGCCATGATGATATAAAAGCCGAAGGGCATCAGAAAATCGGTGATCGTCTCTGTAAAGTGGCGGATTTATACCATGAATGCCGGCAAGTTGTTACTTTGGCCGTCTGGCGCATTTCTTGCGCAAAGCCCGAAAAATGGGCAATTTAGGACAGGCGACTTGTGCCGGTGTGAAATGCGTTCGATACTCTCGGTCTTTCTCATATCTGCCCGGAAACACGCGATCATGCCACGCCCGACTCAAGCCCGTATCGACCTCGCCGCCGTTCGCCATAACTACCTGATTGCCAAGCAGTACGCCGCCCATCAGGGAAACCCGGCGAAGGCTTGGGCGGTGGTCAAGGCCGATGCCTATGGTCATGGTTTGCTGCGGATTGCGCGAGCGCTGGAAGAAGTCGCTGACGGGTTTGCGCTGCTTGAACTCGATGCTGCGGTGGCTTTGCGCGAGGCAGGTTTTCGGCAGCCGATCCTGTTGCTCGAAGGCTTCTTCGAGCCGGCCGATCTGACGATTTGCGCCGAGTACGGCTTGACGACGGCCATCCACCGCATCGAGCAGTTCCAGATGATCCGCGATGCGGCCTTGCCGGTGAAATTGCCCGTCTATCTCAAACTGAACACCGGGATGAACCGGCTTGGCTTTACGCCCGATCAGATGCCGGCGCTGAAGCGCGAATTGCAGCGTCCGGACGGAATTGGCCCGATGACCCTGATGATGCATTTCGCCGAAGCCGACAGCGCACGCGGGATCGACTGGCAGCTCGAGTGTTTTACGCAAATGACGACCGGCATGAATTATCCGATCTCGATGGCCAATTCAGCGGCGATCCTGCGCTATCCGCAGACGGCGCACGACTGGGTGCGACCGGGGATCGTGCTCTACGGCGCCAGCCCGTTTGCCGACGCGAGCGCGGCGAGTTTCGACCTGAAGCCGGTGATGACCCTGAGCAGCCGCATCCTGGCCGTCCAGGACGTTCAGCCCGGCAGCCGCGTCGGTTATGGCGGAACGTTCGAAGCGAAGCGGCCGATGCGTGTCGGTATCGTCGCCTGCGGTTACGCCGACGGTTATCCGCGTCACGCGCCGAGCGGTACGCCGATTCTGGTCGCCGGCAGGCGCACGACGACGGTCGGCCGTGTATCGATGGATATGCTGGCGTGCGATCTGACCGATATTCCGGATGCGTGCGTCGATAGCCCGGTTGTCCTGTGGGGCGAAGGGATGCCGGCCGACGAGGTGGCGACTGCGGCCGGAACGATCAGCTACGAGATGTTCTGCGCGCTGGCGCGGCGCGTTCCGATTATCGAGAGCAACGGAAACTGAGCGTGGCCAAGCCCAAGACCATCTATTCCTGTACCGAATGCGGTGCGACGTCGACCAAGTGGCAGGGGCAGTGTCCGGGCTGCGCCGTCTGGAATACGCTGGTCGAAACCGTTGCCGAGCCGGCGGCGACGAGCAACAAGCGATTCGCCTCGCTGGCAGGCAGTTCGGTGCTGCAGACGCTTTCGGAGATTGAAGCGCGCGAAGAGGACCGCTTGCCTACCGGCATCGGCGAGTTTGATCGGGCGCTCGGCGGCGGTCTGGTCGCCGGTGGTGTGGTTCTGATCGGTGGCGATCCAGGAATCGGCAAGAGCACCTTGTTATTGCAGGCGCTGGCAACTCTTTCTGAAACGGCACACGTGCTCTATGTAAGCGGCGAGGAATCCGGGCAACAGATCGCCTTGCGTGCCCGCCGGTTGTCGCTTGATACACGCAAGCTCAAACTGCTGGCCGAGATCAACCTTGAGAAGATTCTCGCGACGCT
>JAGNOM010000083.1:7431-9362 GCA_017990155.1 Propionivibrio sp.
GCGGTGGGCGGCGTCAAGATCACCGAGCCAGCAGCCGATTTGTCGGTGCTGATATCAATCGTTTCTTCGCTTAAAAACAAGGCGTTGCCGAGTAAACTTATTGTTTTTGGTGAGGTTGGACTGGCCGGTGAAATCCGCCCGGCTCCGCGTGGCCAGGAGCGCTTGAAAGAGGCGGCAAAGCTCGGTTTCACCCGCGCCATCATTCCGGAAGCCAACAAGCCGCGACAGTCGATCGCCGGCATGGAGATCATCGCCGTGCGGCGCGTCGAAGAGGCGTTTAGCCGACTGCGCGAACTCGAATAGCCATAGACTGGCTACCGGCCTTCGCGCTGGTTTACTTCGACGGTGATATGAACGAGTTCTTCGTGAACGCCGATCTGGCGCCGGAAATAGTCAGGCGCGACTGCGTGGTCGACCGACAGCGAAACAATGCTCGCGTACTGTCCCTTGCCGACACGCCAGACATGGAGGTCGGTGATTTCCGCCTTGACCGGGCTGGCGGCGATGGCTTCATGGATTTCTTCGACGACCGGTGCGTCCATCTCGGCGTCGAGCAGCACTCGCCCGGTATCGCGAAGTAGTCCGACCGCCCAGATCGCGACCAGCGCCGAGCCGACGATTCCCATCATCGGATCGAGCCAGTTGGCGGCGAAGAACTTGCCGCCGAACAGCGCGAGGATCGCGAACACCGAGGTGGCGGCGTCCGCCAGCACATGAAGGTAGGCCGAGCGCAGGTTGAGGTCTTGATGGTGATGATGATCGTGGCCGCCGTGGTCGTGATTGTGTGCATGGCCATCCCTGAGCAACCAGGCGCAGGCGAGATTGACCAAGAGGCCGATGGCGGCAATTACCATCGCCTGGTCGTAGTGGATCGGGCTTGGCGAGATCAGGCGCTCGACCGAGTGGAAGAGCATGAAGCCGGCGACGCCGATGAGCAGGATCGCGTTGGTGTAGCCGCCGAGTACTTCGATTTTCCAGGTCCCGAAAGCGAAGCGGCCATCGTTGGCAAAACGCCGGGCAGCGCTGTAAGCCAGGGCCGACAAGCCCAGGGCGATCGCGTGCGAACTCATGTGCCACCCATCGGCCAGGAGGGCCATCGAGTTGTAGACCCATCCTCCGATGATTTCGGCAACCATCGTCACCGCCGTCAAAACGATGGCCCAGCGCGTGTTTCGCTCTGCGAGCGGATTGCCTTCGTTGGACACTTGAGAATGGCACCAGCGGTCGACTGAAGCGGAAGATTGCATGTTTTCGGATCCTTGATAGTAGGTTCGTTTATACTATACCCCAGTATAGATTAAAGATCACTCGGGAAGAAAGCGGGGAATACGGGCATGCCACATACGATCAAGGAAAAGAAACAGCTGCTGACGCGCGTTCGGCGCATCAAGGGCCAGGCGGATGCATTGGAAAAGGCGCTGGAGCAGGGAACCGACTGCTCCGCGGTGCTGCAACAGATCGCGGCGATTCGCGGCGCGGTCAACGGACTGATGGCCGAGGTGCTCGAAGGGCATATCCGCGAACACCTCGGCGTCGACGACATATCGCCGGAGCAGCGCAGCCACGATCTGGAAGGTGTCGTGACTGTGCTGCGTTCTTATCTCAGGTAGGGAAAAGCACGCCTTGCGGTCGATCAGGCGGGAGGTTTATCCGCTTCCGATGGTCTTGCTTTCATCTGGCCGATCAATCGCCAAGTCATCCCACCGAGGACGAGAACGCCGAGAATCAGCAGACTCCACAGTGCCAGCCGACGGTTGCGCGCAGCCTGGCTCGCCAGTTCGGAGGCACTCTCGCCGGCGATCCGGGCGTTCATCGTCTGGACCTCGCCGAGTCTTGCCATCTCAAGCTGCTTCAGTTCGCTGCTGCTGAATCCGGGTGCCACCTGCGCGAGCGGCTGACTGGCCGGCGTGGCGTCTGCCCGGCCGAAATAG
>JAGNOM010000084.1:0-3478 GCA_017990155.1 Propionivibrio sp.
CAGAACCGGATGAGCGTGCGGCAGGTGTTCTGGAATGACTGCCTTGATGATACCGGGAACGAAGTTGCGCTAGCGATCGAGCGTGGCGGGATTGCTCACCTGCTGCGCAATGCCGCGTGCTGCCATAGCCTGAAGCAGGAGAATCGCGACGGAAAGACGCTTTGGCTCGGCGACCCGATGGAAGTGGCGCTCCAGGAATTCGCCAGTCGGGCGACGTCCAATGGACTTCATGTCATCGGGGAAATTGCCTTCGACAGTGATCGCCGCCGCATGTCGGTCATCGTCGAGCAGGGGAGCGAGCGCTGGCTCTATTGCAAGGGCGCGCCCGAGGTGGTCATGCCGCTGTGTAAGGAAATCGAGCTGGACGGCCGCGTGCTCGCCTTTGACAAGCACTCGCGGCATCACGCCTCCGAAGCGCAGCAGCGCATGGCCGACAGCGGACTGCGCGTGCTGGCCTTTGCTTGTCGGCGTCTCGACGATGATACCGGTGACACCGGAGACACCAATAGCGCCGACGCGCTGGAGGAAAACCTGACCTTCTCCGGTCTCATCGGTCTCTACGATCCGCCCCGGCCGGAAGTGCCGGAGGCCATCGCGCGCTGCCGCACGGCGGGGATCAAGGTCGTCATGGTCACCGGCGACCATCCGCATACCGCCGCAGCCATCGCCCGCGAGATCGGTCTCGTGCAGGGAACGAATCCGCGCGTCATTCTCGGCAGCTCGTTACGCAAGATGACACCCGCACAACTGCAGATCGCGCTCGATAGCCCGGAAGTGCTGTTCGCCCGCGTCACCGCCGAACAGAAGATGCTCGTCGTCAACGCCTTCAAGAAGAAAGGCGAAATCGTCGCCGTGACGGGCGACGGCGTCAACGACGCGCCGGCGCTGAAAACTGCGCACATCGGTATCGCCATGGGCCTGAATGGCACCGACGTCGCCAAGTCGGCGGCCGACATGATCCTGCTCGACGACAACTTCGCCAGCATCGTCAACGCCATCGAGGAAGGCCGGGCCGTCTTCGAGAACATCCGCAAGTTCCTTACTTACATCCTTACCTCGAACATTCCCGAGCTGATTCCCTATCTCGTCTATGTGCTGCTGCGCGTCCCGCTGCCGCTCACTATCATCCAGATCCTCGCCGTCGACCTCGGCACCGACATGGTTCCCGCGCTCGCCCTCGGCGCCGAGCGGCCAGACCCCGAAGTCATGCGCCAGCCGCCGCGCCGGCCCGAAGAACGCCTGCTCTCGTGGCCGCTGATCATCCGCGCCTACTTATGGCTTGGGCCGTTGCAGGCGGCGATTTCGCTGGCCGCGTTCTTCTTCGTCCTGCATGCCGGCGGATGGCATTACGGCGAGCAACTCGCCATGCACACTCCGCTCTACCTGCAAGCCACCACCGCCTGCCTCGCCGCCATCGTTGCCGGACAGGTCATCAACGTCTTCCTCTGCCGCCATCACCGCGTCGCCGCCTGGTCCTTTCCGATTGCCGGCAACCGCCTGCTGCTTCTCGGCATCGCGGTGGAATGCAGCCTGCTAATGTTCATCGTATTTACGCTTCCAGGTAACTGGTTGTTCGCTACGCAGGCCTTCCCTGCAAGCGCATGGGGCGTGATCGCTGGACTGGTCCTTGTCTTTGGTTCGCTGGAAGAAATACGAAAGTTCGCGGCTCGTCGTTTCCGAAAAGTTTGACTCAAACGATATAGAAGATAACCGCCGCAAGACTTTGATACCGTGCGCTGATATCCCGGGTTGAGGCGCAACATTGGGTTGCTATAACCACGTAAAGAAACAAGGCCCGGAAATCCGGGCCTTGAAGGATGCATGATGCGCGCAATAACGACTATTTCTTAATTCCACGCTTGAGGCTTATCGCACCAACTCCGAGAAGCGATAGGGCTACTAGGGCTAACGAACCGGGCTCTGGCGTTTCGTTCATTGGCAAGCCGGCCATCAAGAACATGTCGACATTGCCACCACCATCGCAATTTTGCGTTGAACCCCCGCTGAGGTATCCTTCTCCGGACTTGTTGTCTCCAACTTTGTCGAAGCAACCGAACAGTGTCCTTACGGAAATGGTGTCGTACCCGTTGCTGGAGAACGTTTCAAGAAGAGAGTTTAACTCTGGCAGAAAAGCAATAATCTCGGTGGAGTTGTCGCCGGTCGCATTGTTGATACTTTCATAGCCAGCTTCACAGTCCCCGGTGGGTGTGGGTTTGACATCGGTCACATTCCCGCTGCCGTCCAGTTTGTAGCACGTCTTTGTATTGACCGATGCGAACTCGCTACCGTTGGGCTGGCTGTTGAACGTCTTGCCGGATGTGAAGCCGGCATATCCGCTGTAGTCGTTCTTGATTTCATAATTGACCTGATTAAGGATGACCGCCTTGCCCAAAGCGTCCAATACCAAAAGCCCGTTTGCATCACGCTGATAATCAATAACGGTAATTAACGCCCAATAGTCGACTGTCCCATCCGAATTTCGCGGCTGGTTATAGTCAAACCCAATCATTAACTCCCGGCGCACCTCATCGAAGGTCAGTGCGCTGATCAGCCAGTTGAGATCAACGTCCCAAGTGCCGGCCTGATCAAAAGCCGGAGTCAAACCATTGATCGTGGGCGTTCCCAAGTTTCCTTCAACACTGCCAGTTTTTCCCGTTGCCGAAAACGTATCGCCAGCACTATTAGTTGAAAAACCGTTCTGCACTAGACTTGGAATCGGGTCGATTGTCCCGTTCGGGTTTCCGCCCTCTCCGCCAGAACCAAGCGTAATCGCTTGTTTCAGTTGCCCTTGTCCTGAGGGGGCGATGATGTAACCACCCGCTGTGGTCGCGCTTAACGCCGTGTTGGCAGTCGCACCAAGAGCAATACCAGTGTATTGCTCGTGTAGCAGATTCAGCATGCCGGCTGAACAACTCACAGCATCGCCAACATTCAGGCAGGCTCGCGTGTCCGCTTTCATGGCGTCGGTAATTGTGGGGCCTGCGTAATAATCCATGGGAGCTGCCACAGTACTTGTAGCCAGAGCCGAAAGCACTAAGCCGATCGCGCAGGAAACGGTCGTTTTGGTAAATGGATTGCGCATGATGATTCTCCTAATTCAGATCCTAACGGCCAGAGAGGTCGATCGTGCTATAAGTTAAGCGAAATCTATGCCTAAATTTAGATTTCGGCCTTGTGCTCTGTATTGTTTGAGTTATTTCGCGCAGTCAATCTAAGTTGTTTGACGTAGTGTCAAATTTTTCGACGCTCTAGGCTATGTGAGGTTTTAAGTACTCGCACTGCGCCGAACGCTTTCGAGATACAGCCCCGCATCCATCGCACTGCCATTCCCCTGCGCGTGCCAGAGGGTTTCGCCGAGGCAGTCGATGAGCACGTGTTCGGCGTCGTGGACTTCAAGCCGCTGGCGGAGTTTCTCGTAGGCGGCACGGATTCCCTGTGGGCGGTCGACGGCGAGCTGGTCGGCGACGGCGAGGTGCAG
>JAGNOM010000084.1:3578-9351 GCA_017990155.1 Propionivibrio sp.
CGCCGGCGAGGGTGAAATTATCCCGATGTCGATTCCCATTCATCACAAGCAAGTTTAGCTTGCATGGCTAACTCCATGATGTTATTTTAATATTTCCGATTTCGACGCTCAGGATGGGTGGCGCCGTGGCTAAAATAATACGCAAAGCAACTAATTCGTTCGGGCGGCACGCAGCTTCCATTGCTGTTGCATCCTGTCTTGTGCTCTCCGGAGTGCCTTCAGCAGCGAACGCTGCCGGCCTGGGCAAGATCGTCGTGTTCTCGGCGCTTGGTCAGCCGCTTCGTGCAGAGATTGAGGTCGCTGCATCGCGCGAAGAACTCGCTGGCATGAAGGCACAGCTCGCGGCGCCGGAAGTTTTCAAGCAGGCTGGCCTGGATTACGCGACGACCTTGTTAGGCATCAACTTCAGCATCGACAAGCGTTCGGCTGGCAAGGCGGTCATCAAGTTGAATTCGGATAAGCCGATCAACGATCCTTTCATCGATCTGCTACTTGAACTCAACTGGGCAACCGGTCGTTTGGTGCGCGAGTACACGTTTTTGCTTGATCCTCCGGAAATGATGGTGAAGGGCTCGGTGCCGGTTGCTCCGTCTCAGACCAAACCGGCGTTGTCGAGGACCACTGCCGCTCCGAGTCCTGTCGCGGGTATCGACGACGAGGTCCGCGAAAAGGCGGTCGCCAGAGTTCGAGCGAAGGATACGTCTCCCCGGGTGTCTACTGAATCTCTCGATAGCGGTGGTTCGCGAGAGGTCAAGCGCGGCGATACGCTTCACAGGATCGCCACAGAGACCAAGCCAGAGGGGGTTTCACTCGACCAGATGTTGGTCGGATTGTTACGTGCCAACGAAAGTGCTTTTGACGGTGGCAACATGAATCGGCTGAAGGCAGGCAAGATCCTGACCGTGCCAAACAAGTCCATCATCGAGTCGGTGCCAGCGCCTGAGGCGAGGAAAATTGTCGTCGCCCAGTCCGCCGACTGGGCCGCATATCGTAACAAGATGGCGGCTGTGGCAGCGCAGGCGCCCGTGAGTGAGGATTCGCTGACGCAAGAAGCCGGTGGAAAGATTACCGCAAAGGTGGAAGATACAGCTGCCCCGGCTGTGGTGCCACAAGATCAAGTGAAAGTATCAACAACAGAATCTGGCGGAAACCAAGCTGCGGCCAAGCAAACCGAAGAAGATCTGGTTGCAAAGGAAAAAGCGCTTAAGGAAGCCAATGAGCGTTTAAGTATCCTTGAGAAAAATCTGGCGGATCTGCAGAAGTTGGTTGAGTTGAAGAACCAGAATCTGGCAGCGCTGCAAAATCAGGCGCAAGACAGCAAGGGGCCGGCAGCGGCGGCGCCTGCGGAGGCTCCCAAACCACCGCCTGCCGAAGCGGCGCCAGCGGTTCCCGAGCCCACTGTGCCGGCAGCGCAGGCTCCGGCCGCTTCGGCTGAGGTGCCGCCGATCGCTGAGCCGGAACCGGTCAAGGCTGAGGAACTGAAGCCGGAACCCAAGAAAGCTGCCAAGGCGCCGAAGCCTGTGATTCCGCCTCCACCTCCTGAAGAGCCGACTTTTGTCGAAGGATTGCTCGAAAATCCGCTTCCCTTGGCAGGAGCGGGAGGCATTCTCGCTCTGGTCGCAGCGTATTTTGTTGCGCGGCGTCGTCGAATTGGTAAAGAGGAAGTTCCTCTCAATCTGGGCAGCACACTCACGCCATCAAGTACCAGTCTGACCGGGAATTCGGTGTTCCGCAGTACGGGCGGACAAAGCGTCGATACTTCACAAACCCCGGCGCAGACGGACTTTAGCCAGGCAGGCCCTGGCAGTATAGATACCGATGAAGTTGACCCCGTCGCCGAAGCCGATGTCTACATGGCGTATGGGCGAGACGCGCAGGCCGAAGAAATCCTTCTGGAAGCAAAGCAGAAAGACCCCAAACGGTTGGCGATACACTTGAAGTTGCTGGAAATTTACTCGAATCGGAAGGATCTCCAGCAATTTGAAACTTTGGCCACCGATTTGTATTCGGAAACCGGTGGTGTTGGCGCTGATTGGGAAAAAGCAGCCGCCATGGGGCTTCGACTTGATCCTGACAATCCGCTGTTTGGGGCGAAAGGTAAAGCCACGCCGGCCGCATTCGATGCGGATGCTACGGTGATTGTTCCGTCGCTGCTGGCCAGCAATACCGTGACAATGCCTGGAGAACTCTCGCAGCTGGCGGCCGAAGCCTTGCCGGAAGCTGCGCTCGAACCTGTTGCGGTTGTGGAACCAGCGGCTGGTGCCGATCTGGCAAGTCTTGATTTTGATCTCGGCTTTGGCGATGCGCAGTCCGCTGCTGAAGCTGAACAGCAGAAAGCGGTTGAGGAAAAGGCGCCGGAAGTTCCGGAATCGGTTCTTGAGCAAAGTCCGCTGGATTTCGATCTGGGTACTGATAGCCTTGATGTTGAAGCTGAATCTTCATCACCTGCAGCAAGTGACTTTGCAGTCGGGAGCGATATCAGCCTCGACTTCGATTTTCCGGAGATGGAAACGGCGAAACCGTCCGCGAAACCGCTGGTCGAGGAACTCGGTGCGAGCGGGGCTGGCTTCGATCTGGATCTCGGGTCCGAAGCAGAGTCGGCGATTGACCAAGAGCTAAGCGCGACACATCCAGGGGGCGGCGAGTCTGAGTCGTTGGCGACGGTCGACGATGACGGCGTCGAGTTTGATGTCAGCCTGACCGAGTCAACCTTCCTTGGTCGGTCGCAGCCCGATGCGGCGTCTTTCGACATGAGCTCGATCGACCTTGATCTTGGTGCTCCGGAGCAGCCAGAGGTTGTGTCTGAGTCCTTGCCGGACATTAGCGAAAATGACTTTGAGAGTGCACAGGTCGCAACGGCAGTAAATCCCGATTTTTCGACCGAACAGACGGAAACGATTGTCAGCCCGAATTTCGCGTCGGCTCCTGAGCCTGATCTTTTGCCGGAGCAGGACTTTGCAATGGCTCAGCTTGAAACTCAGCTCAACCAGGCTCCGACGTTCGATTTGCCCTCGTCGGACAACGACGAGTTCGCGGTGGCGCAGGAGGCGACCGTCGTCAATCCGCAGTTTGGAGAGAACGGAGAGAACGAGGATTTGCTTCCGGAATTCGAGATTAGCGCCAACGAGGAAGTTGCAACCAAACTCGATCTGGCAAAAGCCTATGAAGAGATGGGTGATTTCGAAGGCGCGAGCGAGCTTCTCCAGGAAGTGCTGAAAGAGGGTGACGCCGCACAGAAGGAAAAGGCGCAGGCCATTCTGGCCAAGATCAGTACCTGAGACTTGGCCGGCCTCGCGCTGGCTACAGTGGCCGCCACTCTTGATTGAGCGGCGGCCTTTTTGTTGTTCAGACACGAATGAAAGACGGCGCATGTCGGCATACTCGATTCATCCAACGATTCGCCTTGTTCTCTGGGTGGCGGCTGTTCTAGGTGTTCAAGCGTTGAACGGAGTCGAGTTGGTTCTTGCGTTTGTCGCGCTGCCTGTCGTTGGCGGACGAGCGCTAAGGCGCGGTGGGCGGCTGATTTGGCGGGCGCGGTGGCTGGTGCTCTCGCTTCTGGTGGTCTTTTCGTGGGGCGTCTCCGGGGCGCCGCTTTGGAGTTTTAGTTTCGCTCCAACAGAGGAAGGTGTCTTGGAAGGTGCCACCCATCTGGGACGTCTTCTATTGGTGTTGGTAGCCGTTGCGACGTTTCTGGAGTATGTATCCGTCGAGGAGTTGCTGTCAGCGACGCACGTTCTCCTCAAGCCGCTTCGCTTTTTCGGGCTGGACCCCGATCGCGGAGTGGTTCGTCTCATGCTCGTCATGCGCGCTGTTGAGTCGATGCCGCGCCCACGTGATTGGCGAGTATTGATCGCAGCCACAGATGCAGCCGGCGGCGAGTGTCTGGAGGTGGTAGCGCAGCGCTTCCGTGGCGCCGACTACGCGATTGCATTTGCCATGCTGTTAGTGGCCGTCTATTGCAGCTATCTCTTGCTGATCTAAGGGGCGAAGATGCGACTTGCTCTGGGTGTCGAGTATGACGGGAGTGCCTTCCGTGGATGGCAGACTCAACCGGGTGGGAATACCGTCCAGGATGCGCTTGAGGCGGCGTTGCAGCAGATCGCAGGTGTTCCGGTTCCGGTTGTCTGTGCAGGGCGAACCGATGCCGGCGTACATGCGACGGGGCAGGTGGTGCATTTTGACCCACCGGTTCAGCGTCCGATCACCGCCTGGGTGCGCGGTGTCAATACCTTCCTGCCACCCGCCGTCGCCGTACGCTGGGCGCATCCGGTCGAGAGCGACTTTCATGCGCGTTTCTCGGCCTTTGGACGTTGCTATCGATATGTCTTGATCAATCGAGCGCAGCGTAGCGGAGTCTGGCACGGGCGCGCTGGCTGGTATCATCACCCGCTCGATGTTGAAGTCATGCGTCAGGCAGCGTCACTGTTGCTTGGGGAGAATGACTTTTCGGCCTTTCGGGCCGCCGATTGCCAGGCAAAGTCTCCTGTCAAGACCCTCAGGCGCGCGGAGGTTCGAAGATTGGGGGACGTCATCGTGTTCGACTTCGAAGCCAGCGCTTTTCTGCACCACATGGTCCGGAACCTGGTTGGCAGTCTGGTCTATGTTGGTCAGGGAAAACACTCGCCAGAATGGATTTCGACCTTGTTGGCTTCGGGCGACCGGCGGCTGGCCGCCCCGACTTTTTCGGCGGCAGGCTTGTATCTGGTTGAGGTGAAATATGAACCCCGTTGGGGCTTGCCTGTCTCTAGCGATGTTTTGTTACCTGACTCGCTGGGGCTTTGAGCAATAGCAGGAGTGTCGATGAATACGCGCATCAAGATCTGTGGATTCACCCGCGAGGAAGACTTGCAGGCGGCGGTGGCGGCGGGGGCTGACGCGATTGGTCTCGTCTTTTACCCGACAAGTCCTCGTTACGTCGACTTGACGAAAGCGGCCAAGCTGGCGCGAACGGTTCCGCCCTTCGTCACCATCGTTGGACTATTCGTCAATGCCGATCCGGCGACGATTCGAGAAACGCTTGCGGCCGTGCCGATTCATCTCCTGCAGTTTCACGGCGACGAAGACGAGGATTTCTGTCGTCAGTTCGATCGGCCCTACATCAAGGCGGCCCGGGTCCAGCCCGGAATCGATTTGGTACAATACGCCGATCGTTTCCCTTCAGCCCAGGCTATTCTTCTTGACGCCTTTGTAGAGGGCTACGGCGGCGGCGGCAGGGTTTTCGACTGGACGCTGATTCCTCCGAATCTCCGAAGACCGCTCGTCCTTTCGGGTGGTCTTGATGCCGGAAACGTTGTCGATGCGATCGCTCGTGTCAGGCCGGCCGCCGTCGATGTCTCGTCGGGGGTTGAGTCGGGCAAGGGAATCAAGGATGCTGAGAAGATTCGCGAATTTGTTGCCGCAGTGCGTGCGGCGGGATTGATGCCGACCGACTGAACTCGTGTCGGCGAATGGATACCGTTCGGAACAGGATTACCAATGCGCAAGAGTCCTGGTGGACTGACCCGTACTTGCTGGAGACGATTCGTCGCTGACCATACCTGAGGCGTGCGGCAGATGTTGCTTCGTCTGTTCGCTTTATTCTGAATCCCGCTTCAAGGAGAAATCATGGTTGCCTCCCCTTACGATTTACCCGACGCCCTCGGCCATTTCGGCCCTTATGGTGGCGTCTTTGTTGCCGAAACCCTCATCCCCGCGCTCGAAGAACTGAAACAGGCCTATGAGGCTGCCCAGCGCGACCCGCAGTTCGTCGCCGAATTCGAGTACGACCTCAAGC